>NZ_JBNYXP010000020.1:0-53456 GCF_051380725.1 Janthinobacterium glycogeni
CCCGTTCGCCACTCGCCACCAGAGCAAGCTCCGTGCTGCCGTTCGACTTGCATGTGTAAGGCATGCCGCCAGCGTTCAATCTGAGCCAGGATCAAACTCTTCAGTTTAATCTCTGTTTAATGTCATTTCTGACAGGTCGGACAGTATCACTACCATCCAAATCTTTTGCATTGCAAAAGATTTGCTCACTCAAAAAACTGACAGGCCACTACTTGCGTAGCGCCTATTTCATTATTTCTTGTGAACATTTGATATTTTAAGTTAGACGCCAATCCGAAGATTGACGCTGCACTGACATCAAATGCCCACACTTATCGACTGTTAATTGTTAAAGAACTGTATTCGGTACTGCTCTCGCGCTATCGACAAAGCGTTGTGTTTGTCAGCTGCGAAGAAGGAAGAGTATGAAGCATTTCAGCACAATCGTCAACACCTTCTTTTCTACTACCCAGCCCCTGAAGGCCGTCCCCTTTGCGCCGCAAACTAGTGCGTCTCATCGGGGAGGCGAATCATATCAAAGACCGCCGAAGTTTGGCAAGCGCTTTTCCAGGAAAGCGTGCATGCCTTCTTTTTGTGCAGGCGTGCCGAAGGCGGCCTGGAACAAGCGGCGTTCATAGGCGACGCCATCGGTCAGGGTCGTTTCAAAGGCGCGGTTGACGCAATCCTTGATCATCATGGCAACCGAGGTCGGCATGGCGGCGATGGTCCTGGCGGCAGCCAGGGTTTCTTCCAACAATTTATCGGCGGGGACCACGCGCGATACCAGGCCGATGCGTTCCGCTTCCAGCGCATCGATGGTGCGCGCCGTCAACAGCAGATCCATGGCCTTGGCCTTGCCGATGGCGCGCGGCAAGCGCTGCGTACCGCCCGCGCCTGGCGTGACGCCAACCTTGATTTCCGGCTGGCCGAATTTGGCGCTGTCGGCGGCGATCAGGAAATCGCACATCATGGCCAGTTCGCAACCGCCACCAAGCGCATAGCCCGCCACTGCGCCCACCACGGGCTTGCGCACGCGCAAGATATGCTCCCAGTTGCGGCTGATGTAGCCCTGGGTAAAGGTATCGGGATACGTGTAATCGGCCATGGCGGCGATGTCGGCGCCGGCGGCAAAGGCTTTTTCGCTGCCCGTGAGCACGATACAGCCGATATTCTCGTCGGCGTCGAACTTCAGCAGAGCGTCGCCCAGCTCATTCATCATGTTGTCGTTCAAGGCGTTCAAGGCCTTGGGGCGGTTCAGGCGGATGACCGCCACTTTGTCCTGGATGTCGATGATCAGGTCTTCGTATTGCATAGTGTCTCCTCTCGATGAACGGTGCAACGATTGTAGCGGCTAACGGCAGCGGCGCGGCAGGTGCGCTGCTATTATTGTGAGCCTGATCATTTTTTATCGAGCAGCGTATTTTCTCCTCCCTCATCCAGTACTGTGCCCGCTACCTGCGCGGCGATGGCAGCGCCGCCAGCGTCAATTTTCGCCGCCTGTGGTTCAGCAACGGCCTCAATTGCTTCGGCGCCCAGATCACCTCGCTGGCCCTGCCCCTGTGCGCGGTGCTGTTATTGCATGCGACGCCGGAGCAGATGGGCGTGCTGGTCGCCTTGCAGGCGCTGCCGTTCGCCCTCTTCGGTTTGCCTGTCGGCGTGTTGCTGGACCGGCGCAGCAAGCACCCGATCATGCTGTTCAGCGAAAGCATGTCGGGCCTGGCCCTGGCCAGCGTGGCCGTGGCCTACTGGTGCGGCGTGCTGTCGATGCCGTGGTTATATATAGTGGGGTTCATCATCGGCACGGGCTTTGTCGTCGGCGGCGGCGCCGAGCAGGTATTTCTGACTTTCCTGGTGGGCCGCGATGGCTTGATCGATGCGCAATCGAAATTTGCCGCCACGGAATCGGCGTCGCGCCTGATCGGTCCCGGCCTGGCCGGCGTGCTGGTGCAAGTGCTGTCGGCGCCCGTCGCCATCCTGTGCACGGCGTGCGGCTATCTGATTTCCGTCTTCAACTTGCGTGCCATGAGCGTGCGCGACCCGCGACCGGCCCCCTCCGACAAGCACGCCTTGCGCGACATCGCCGACGGCCTGCTGTTCGTGTGGCGCGAACCGCTGCTGCGCGCGCTGGCCTGGGGCGCCGGCATCTGGCACTTCCTGTTTTATGCCAGCATGGCCTTGACGGTGCTGTTCGCCACGCGCGACCTGGGCATGAGCCCTGGCGTGCTGGGCATGACGCAGATGCTGGGTGGCGCCGGCGTGCTGCTCAGCGCCTTCATCGTCAAGCCGCTGACGGAGCGCTATGGCGCCGGCCGCACCATCCTGATCGGCCTGGCATCGACCTCGCTCTGTTTTGCCCTGACACCGACGATCCCGGCAGCACTGTTCGGCAGCGCGGCCGCCAGCGCCGTGGCGTATGCCATATTGATGTTCTTTTTCGATTGCGGCGTGATGCTGTTCTTTATTCCTTACCTGGGCTTGCGCCAGAAGGTCACGCCCGATCCCATGCTGGGCCGCATGACGTCGACCATGCGCTTCCTGACGGTGGCGACCGCGCCGCTGGGCGCGCTGGCCGCCGGTTGGATAGCGGAACATTTTGGCGTGCGCAATGGCCTGGCCTGCATCGCGGCAGGCAGCATTGTGTTGACGGTCGCCATGGTATGGGGCACGCCGCTGCGTAGCGTGCGCACCTGAAGCGATGAACGGGCATACACTGGTGAAAGATTGCTTTGGCGACACTATTCATGCCAAAGCCTGTGAGGTTTGATTTATATCAAGGTTTTAATTGATGTAAATCCATAAGCTGTCTTACATCACTTGAGGAGCACGCTATGTTTAACACCATCTTATTTCCCACCGACGGCTCGCCGTTGTCCGACAAAGCCGCCGAGACCGCCCTCGCCTTCGCCCAACTGAACAAGGCCAAGCTGGTCGCCATCAGCGTGGTGCAGCCCTTCCCGTTCTCGCCGATGGCCGACGGCGGCATCGTGCTCGACGCCAGCCTGTATGAACAGCAGATGCAGGAAGCGTCGCAACGCGCCATCGACAAGATCGGCGCAGCGGCGCGCGCCGCCGGCGTGCCTTTCGAAGGCGTGGTGGCAGTGTCACCGAGCCCGCACGATGAAATCGTCAATGCGGCGCAAACCCACCATTGCGACATCATCCTGATGGCCTCGCATGGCCGCAAGGGCTTGAACAAGTTGTTCGTGGGCAGCGAAACGCAAAAAGTGCTGGCTCATACTCACCTGCCAGTCATGGTCCTGCGCTAACCTTGCGCTAGCGCAATCCCCGCCCGGCGCCGCGAGAAACTCAGCGCGCCGGCGCCTGCTTCGGCAGCAATACCCACACGGCGCCGCTCTGCTTCATGCGGCCCGCATTCTCGGCCGCTTCCGCGCCAAAGCCAAAGAAATAATCGACCCGGATCGGCCCGCGAATGGCGCCGCCCGTATCCTGCGCCATCACCAGGCGCTGCATGGGAATTTCGCTGTTGGCTTGCGTGGTGGACAGGAACACGGGCGCGCCGAGCGGCAGGAAGCGCGAATCGATGGCCACCGAGCGCTGCGGCGTCAGCGGCACGCCCAGCGCCCCCTTCGGCCCCACTTTCGGATCGGGCAGGCGCTCTTCCTTGAAGAACACATAGCTCGGATTGGCGTTGAACAGTTCATCCTTGCGCGTGGGATGGCCGGCGATCCACGCCTTGATGCCTTGCGCGGACGCCTGGCTCAACGTCAGCTCGCCCTTGTCGACCAGGTAGCGGCCGATCGATTTATACGGATGACCATTCTGATCCGCGTACGCCACGCGTACGGTTTCCTGCGTATCGGTCAGCTGCACGCGCCCGGAACCCTGCACTTGCAGGAAGAACGCCTCGACTTCGTCATCCACCCACAGCAATTCCTTGCCCGTGACGGACGTGGCGCGCTCGATGTCGGCGCGGGTCGCGTACGGTATCACCTTCTTGCCGACCAGCTTGCCCCGCAAGCGCATATTCTTCAGTTCCGGATACACGCCGGCCAGGTCGACCGAGACCAGATCGTCGGGCACCTTGTACAGCGGTGTCTGGTACGGGCCGCCGCGCTTGCGCGCGCCGTGCAACAGCGGCTCGTAATAGCCGGTGACGAGGCCCGTGCTGACGCCATCGGCGGTGACGACTTGATTGGGCACAAAGAAGGTCTCGAAAAACAGGCGAATGGCCTTGTCGCTGTCGGCATTGACCTGGCGCGCGATCGTGCACGATTCCTTCCAGTCCGGACGCTTCACCAGCACGCCGCACGAAGCCATGAAGGCGGGCCAGGCGGCGCGCATGTCGTCGCGGGCCCAGCCGGGCAAGGCGGCAAACTTGGCGGGCACGAAAGTAGGAGCAGCCACATCCGTGGCCTCCTTGGCGTCGGCCGGCTTGGCCGGCACTGGCTTGACGACGGTCGGCGCGATGGGCGGCGCCTTGCCGCCGGCGGCGGTCGGTGGCGCGGATGGCGTGGTACAGGCGGAAAGCGCAAGCGCGACGACGCCGATGGAAACGGGTAGACTACCGCGTGTCAACAGACGGCGGGTAAATACTAAGCTGCGGGTAAATAACATAGGGGTGCGTATGTGGATCTTGATGATAGAGGCGCTGGTGGCGTTCTTCTTGCTGGCATTTATAGTCTGGTGGACCATGTATTCGGGTAAAAAACCCGCACCGCCGGCACGCAAGCAGCTCGGCGAAGAACAGGACAGCACCGAAAAACTGAAATAAGGGGGCAAGCCCCCGGCGTTGCGTCAATGCAGCGTGCGCGGCACCGACAGCACGAACTCGGGAATCAAAGCTTCAAACTGATGGCCGTCTTCGGCCACGCAAAAGTATTCGCCGCGCATCGAGCCTTGCGGCGTACCCAGCATGGTGCCGCTTGTGTATTCGAACTGTTCGCCCGGCTGCAGCAGCGGCTGGTGGCCGACGGCGCCCAGACCGCGCACCTCTTCCACCTTGTTGTTCGCATCCGTGATAAGCCAGTGGCGCGAAATCAGTTGCGCGCCAGCCGTGCCCGTGTTGACGACGCGGATCGTGTAGCTGAACACGTGCCGCCCCTGGTCCGGTGCCGATTGTTCGGGCAGATATTGCGTTTTGACCGTTACCGTAAATTCATAAGTCGCCATCGTCATTCCTATTCAGACATTGCCAGTCGTATTGTGTGTCGCGCGCGACGCATTGGGCATCGCGCGACGCGTATTCTGTGTTTCACGGTCCTTCAATGAAGCATGGTACCGGCGTCAAGCGTAAAATAGCGCATCTTCGCATTTTCTACTCTCAGCCTTTAGCCACCATGACAACATTCCGTATCGCTCCCAGCATCCTGTCCGCCGACTTTGCCCGCCTGGGCGAGGAAGTGCGCAACGTCGTTACCGCCGGCGCCGACATCATCCACTTCGACGTGATGGATAACCATTATGTGCCGAACCTGACCATCGGCCCGCTGGTGTGCGAAGCGATCCGCCCGCACGTGCAAGTGCCCATCGATGTGCACCTGATGGTCAAGCCTGTCGATCGCATTATCCCGGATTTCGCCAAGGCTGGCGCGAACATCATCACCTTTCACCCGGAAGCGTCGGATCACGTCGACCGTTCCTTGCAGCTGATCCGCGACAATGGCTGCAAATCGGGCCTGGTCTTCAACCCGGGCACGCCGCTGCACTACCTGGAACACGTGATGGACAAGATCGACATCATCCTGATCATGTCGGTCAACCCGGGCTTCGGCGGCCAGTCCTTCATCCCGCAAGCGCTGAAGAAAATCGCCGAAGCGCGTCGCATGATCGACGAGTCGGGCCGTGACATCATGCTGGAAGTCGATGGCGGCATCAAGATCGACAACATCGCCGCCGCCGCCGCCGCCGGCGCCGACACCTTCGTCGCCGGCTCGGCCATCTTCGGCAAGCCCGACTACAAGGCCGTCATCGACGCCATGCGCGCCGAGCTGGCAACCGTCAAGGGCGCCTGATGCAGGCGGGCACGGTGAAAGACCACGTACTGGCCGGCGTGCGCGCCGCCATCATCGACCTCGATGGCACGATGCTCGACACCGTGCCCGATTTTCATGTCGCCATCAACGGCATGCGCGCCGAACTGGACCTGGCGCCCATCAGCGCCGAGGCCATCAAGCTGATGGTGGGCAAAGGCTCGGAAAACCTGATCCGCACCGTGCTGGCGCTCGACTTCGATGCAACCGGCGTGGAACAGCATTTCGAGCAGGCAATGGAGGGCTACCAGCGCCACTATCTGACCATCAATGGCCAGTTCAGCACCCTGTACCCGGACGTGGAAGCGGGGCTGGCGGCAATGAAGGCGGCAGGCTTGCGCCTGGCCTGCGTCACCAACAAGCCGATCGCCTTCGCCCTGCCCCTGCTGCAGCAGAAAAAACTCGACGGCTATTTCGAGATCGTCTACGGCGGCGATTCGCTGCCGAGGAAGAAACCTGACCCGATGCCGCTGCTGCAAGTATGCGCAGACTTCGACCTGGCGCCCTCCAGAGTGGTGGCCATCGGCGACTCCTCGAGCGACGCGCAAGCGGCCAGGGCTGCGGCTTGCCCCGTATTGACCGTACCGTATGGCTACAACCACGGACACTCTATACACGAGACCGATTCCGATGGTATAGTAAATACGCTGCTCGAAGCGGCCCATTTCATAAGCATGCAAAACAGACCAGCATACTGACCAACATCGTGAACACGTTTCTCATCAAAAAACACAACGTCACCCAAACCGGCTCGATTGAGGCCTGGCTTTGGCGACGCTGGCAATCCTGGCAGGCCTAAGGGCCGAGCCGTGTAAGATTGCTGTCGGCGGCACGCGCGCATTTGCGTATTGTATGCACCGGCAGGTTTTTTGATAACCCACCGCAGGGTTTGTGCATCGCGCACACTTGTACCCTGGCGGCATGGAGAGACACATGACCGAACTCGAATTCAAATCGCTGGGCCAGCAAGGCTACAACCGCATCCCCCTGATCGCGGAAGCCTTCGCCGACCTGGAAACCCCGCTCACGCTGTACCTGAAACTGGCCCAGACCCAGCAAGGCGGCAAGAATACCTTTTTGCTCGAATCCGTCGTCGGCGGCGAACGCTTCGGCCGCTACTCCTTCATCGGCTTGCCCGCCACGACGGTGTTGCGCAGCTACGGCAGCCACACGGAAATCGTCAAGAACGGCGTCGTGATCGAAGAGCACGAAGGCAATCCGCTCGACTTCATCGAACAGTACCAATCGCGCTTCAAGGTGGCCCTGCGTCCAGGCATGCCGCGCTTCTGCGGCGGCCTGGCCGGCTACTTCGGCTACGACACCGTGCGCCACATCGAGAAAAAGCTGGCCGGCGGCGCGCCGAAAGACGACCTGAACCTGCCTGACATCCAGCTGATGGTGACGGAGGAACTGGCCGTCATCGACAACCTGTCCGGCAAGCTCTATCTGATCGTCTACGCCGACACGGCGCAGCCCGAGTCGTTCAGCAAAGCGCGCCAGCGCCTGAAGGACTTGCGCATGATGCTGCGCCGCGGCGTCGATGCCCCCGTCACCAGCGCTTCCGTGCGCACGGAAACCATCCGCGATTTTGCCAAGGAAGACTACCTGAAGGCCGTCGCCAAGGCGCACGAGTACGTGATGGCCGGCGACCTGATGCAGGTGCAGATCGGCCAGCGCATCCGCAAGCCGTATGTTGACTCGCCGCTGACCCTGTACCGCGCCCTGCGTTCGCTGAACCCGTCGCCGTATATGTACTTCTATAATTTCGGCGACATGCAGATTATCGGCGCCTCGCCCGAAATCCTGGTGCGCAACGAGAATACGGCCGACGGCGGCAAGAAAGTGACCCTGCGCCCCATCGCCGGCACGCGTCCGCGCGGCGCCACGCCGGAACGCGATGCGGAATTGTCGGCAGAGCTGCTGGCGGACCCGAAAGAGATCGCCGAGCACGTGATGCTGATCGACCTGGCGCGCAACGACATCGGCCGCATCGCCGAAACAGGCAGCGTGCACGTCACCGACCGCATGGTCATCGAAAAATACTCGCACGTGCAGCACATCGTCTCGAACGTGGAAGGCACCTTGAAGAAAGGCTTGTCGAACCTGGACGTGCTGCGCGCGACCTTCCCGGCCGGCACCCTGACGGGCGCGCCGAAAGTGCGCGCCATGGAAGTGATCGACGAACTGGAAATCACCAAACGCGGCATCTACGGCGGCGCCTGCGGCTACCTGTCGTTTGGCGGCGAAATGGACGTGGCGATTGCGATTCGCACGGGCGTGATCAAGGACGGCATGCTGTACGTGCAGGCCGCAGCCGGCATCGTGGCCGATTCGGTCCTCGAAATGGAATGGCAGGAAACCGAAAACAAGGCGCGCGCCGTATTGCGCGCCGCCGAACAAGTGCAAGATGGCCTGGATGGGGAGTTTTAAGATGCTGCTGATGATCGACAACTACGACTCCTTCACCTATAACATCGTGCAGTATTTCGGTGAGCTGGGCGAAGACGTGCGGGTATACCGCAACGATGAAATCACGATCGAACAGATCGAGGCGCTGAACCCGGACCGCATCTGCATCTCACCCGGCCCGAAAGCGCCGGCGCAGGCGGGCATTTCGGTGGAAGTGCTCAAGCACTTCGCCGGCAAGAAACCGATACTGGGCGTGTGCCTGGGCCACCAGGCCATCGGCGAAGCGTTTGGCGGCAAGGTCATCCGCGCCAAGCAGGTCATGCATGGCAAGACTTCCCTCATCGCGCATACGGGCGTGGGCGTCTTCAAGGACATCCCCAGCCCCTTCACAGTGATCCGCTACCACTCCTTGGCGATCGAACGCGCCTCGCTGCCTTCCTGCCTGGAAGTGACGGCGTGGACGGACGACGGCGAAATCATGGGCGTGCGCCACCGGGAATACGATATCGAGGGCGTGCAGTTCCACCCCGAATCGATCCTCTCGGAGCACGGCCACGCCCTGCTGAAGAATTTCCTCGAGCGCTGATTCCCTGCGCACGCCCCGGCGTGCCATCAGTGTCCTCCTGCGCCATCATTGAAGAAGGAAGCATCATGCCGATCACCCCACAAGAAGCCCTGCTGCGCTGCATCGAACACCGCGAGATCTTTCACGACGAAATGCTGTACCTGTTCCGCCAGATCATGTCCGGCGAAATGTCGCCCACCATGATCGCGGCCCTGACCATGGGCTTGCGCGTGAAAAAGGAAACCATCGGCGAAATCGCCGCCGCCGCGCAGGTGATGCGCGAGTTTTCCACCAAGGTGCCCATGGCCGACACCACCAACCTGCTCGACATCGTCGGCACGGGCGGCGACGGCGCGCACACATTCAATATTTCCACAGCCTCGATGTTCGTGGCGGCGGCAGCGGGCGCCCGCGTGGCCAAGCACGGCGGGCGCAGCGTGTCGTCCTCGTCCGGCAGCGCCGACGTGCTCGACTCCCTGGGCGTCAACATCAACCTGCAGCCCGAACAGATCGCCCAGTCGATCGCACAGACAGGCATCGGCTTCATGTACGCACCGAACCACCATGCGGCCATGAAGCATGCGGCGCCCGTGCGCCGCGAACTGGGCGTGCGCACGATCTTCAATATTTTGGGACCGCTGACGAATCCCGCCGGCGCGCCGAACATCCTGATGGGCGTGTTCCACGCCGACCTGGTCGGCATCCAGGTGCGCGTGCTGCAGCGCCTGGGCGCGCAGCATGCGATCGTCGTGTATGGCCGCGACAATATGGATGAAGTGTCGCTGGGCGCGGCCACCATGGTCGGTGAACTGGTCAACGGCGAAATCCGCGAATATGAAATCCATCCGGAAGACTTCGGCATGTCGATGATCGCCAGCCGCAACCTGAAGGTGGCCGATTCCGTCGAATCGAAAGCGAAGATGATGGAAGCGCTGCGCGGCGAGCCCGGTGCGGCCGCCGATATCGTCGCCCTGAATGCGGGCACGGCGCTGTACGCGGCCGGCGTGGCCAGCTCGATCGAAGACGGCCTGGCGCGTGCGCGCACCGCCGTCAGTTCGGGCGCCGCGCTGGCAAAACTCGACCAGTTCGTGCAGGTCACGCAGCAGCTGGGCACCCCGCCGCAAGCGTAAGCCCTCCGCCCTCCTTGATAGAATAGCGACCATCATGTCCGACATACTCGATAAAATCCTGGCCGTAAAAGCCGACGAAGTGGCCAAGGCCAAAGCCCGCCGCAGCCTGGCCAGCCTGCGCGGCGACGTGGAAAGCGACAGCGCCCTGCGTGCAGGCCTGCGCGGCTTTGAAGCCAGCCTGCGCCAGCACATCGCCGCCGGCAAGCCCGGCATCATCGCCGAAGTGAAAAAGGCGTCACCGTCGAAAGGCGTGATCCGCGCCGACTTTCGCCCGGCCGACATCGCCGCCAGCTATGCGGCGCATGGCGCGGCCTGCCTGTCCGTGCTGACGGACGAACAGTTCTTCCAGGGCTGCGTGGATTACCTGCAGCAGGCGCGCGCCGCCTGCGCCATTCCCGTGCTGCGCAAGGATTTCATGGTCGACATGTACCAGATCTATGAAGCGCGCGCCATGGGCGCCGACTGCATCCTCCTGATCGTCGCGGCGCTCGACCATGGCCTGATGGCCGAGATGGAAGCATGCGCCCACGAACTGGGCATGGGCGTGCTGATCGAAAGCCATGACGGCGAAGAACTGACGGCGGCATTGAAACTCAAGAGCGCGCTGATCGGCATCAACAACCGCAACCTGCGCACCTTCGAGACCTCGCTCGACACGACCATCAATCTCTTGCCGCGCATCCCGCAAGACAAATTGATCATCACGGAATCGGGCATCCATAGCACGGCCGACGTGCAACGCATGCGCGATGCGCACATCCACAGCTTCCTGGTGGGCGAAGCGTTCATGCGCGCGCCAGACCCCGGCGTGGAGCTGGAACGCCTGTTCAGCTAAACCATGGTAGTCTGGCAGACATGAGACACGCGATCATCGTCCTTGCCACTGCCGCCCTGCTGTCGGCTTGCCAGACTGCGCCCCCGCCAGCGGTGCGCACGCCCACGCCCCCTCGCACGCCGGCCGCGATACAGCTCGCCGCCAGCATCGACGCCTACAAGGCGCTGGTGGCGCAGCAGATCATGGCGGCCAACGGGGAATACACGTTCAGCGGGCGCCTGCCGCCCATGCTGCCGGCCATCGTCGTGCTCGACCTGAGCGTGGGTCCCGATGGCGAACTGAAAAGCGTGCACGTTCACCGTTCGCGCGACAGCGAAGCATCGGCCGCCGCGCTGGCCGCCGTGCGGCGCGTGCAGGTCCTCTTTCCGCCGGCGGCACACCTGATGCGCCGCCACGCCAGGACCTTCGATTTCTCCGAAACTTTCCTCTTCAACGACCAGTACCGCTTCCAGCTGCGGACATTGTCCGGTCCACAGTAAACGCGGCGGTATCGAGTTCGATGCGGTCGCGTCCCCGCTCCTTGGCCAGGTAGAGGGCCGCATCGGCGCGCGACAGCAACTGTTCCAGTCCTTCCACCACCGATGCCTGGCAAGCGACGCCGATGCTGACCGTACACGGTGGCAGTCCTGCATGACTGGGCTCGCGCAGCAAGGCACGGATGCGTTCGGCCACGCCCAGCGCGTCATGCACCGGCATGTCCGGCATCAGCACGACGAACTCCTCGCCGCCGAAACGCGCCACGCAATCCGTTTCGCGCAGGGCGCCTTTGACAACGGTGGCCACATGCGCCAATACCTGGTCGCCCACCGCGTGACCGTAACGGTCATTGATCGATTTGAAGTAATCGAGGTCGATGCTGAGCAGTGTCAGCGGCAAACGGCGGCGGCGCAAATTGCCTATCTCGCGCGCATAGGCGTCGCCAAAGCCGCGCCGGTTCAGCACCTGCGTGAGCGGATCGTGGGTCGAGCGGCGCTCCAGTATCTGCTGCAGGCGCCGCGTCGCCACCGTCATGAAGCCCACCGTCAGCAGCAGCGCCATGAAATTGGCAACCGCCAGATAGATGCCGGCCGGCGTGCCGGCCACCGTCAGATTCACGCTGGCGCCGCCATGCAGCAAGGCCGCCACGCCGCGCGCCAGCACCACGACGGCTTGCAGCAGCATCAGCGCGCCAAAGAAAAAACTCGAGAAATGGCGTTCGCCATGGCGCCACACCAGTTGCACCTGCCGCGCATAAAACAGGAAGACCAGCAGGGAGAAGAGCGCCACGCGCGCCGAGAAGTCGGGGCGCGCCAGCAGCCACCAGCAATTGCCGGCGATGGCAAGGGCAAGTATCAGCAGATAGGCGCGGCGGCTGGGCGCCAGGCCAAAGAATGTCTCCGTGCCCAGCATCGACAGGCCGATGCCGGCCACCAGCGCCGCATTGGCCGCGATTATGGACAGTGCCGGCGGCAGCACTTCGCGGGTGCCGAACAGCAGGGACGCGCACACGAGCAGCAGCAAACCTGCCGCCCAATGTCCGAGGCCATGCACCTCGCGCCGGAAACTGCGGTACACCGAGAACATGACGATGCTCATCGCCCCGCACATCAGGGTCGTCATCAGCATAATCGTTCGAGGATCGAGGGTTTGCACGTTGGGCGCGGTCGAAAAGAATCAGTTCGGCAATTTTAGTTTAGTTAAAGAAAAATTAGTTCATTTACAGTAAATATGATGGCAATCCACCAATACCGGCGGATAAATTGCATTTGAGAAATTACTGCTTGAAATAAAAAACCGGCCAATGACGGCCGGTTTTCTGTCTTACAGCATGACAAACAGCATCATGCGGCGCTAGGACGCTTCGGTCCCGTGGCTTTCTTTGGCGCCGGCAGCAGGGTCAAGCTGACACCCGGCACGCGGTCGCCCTGCAGCACGGCGGTGAATGTCATCAGCTCGTCGCGGCGGAAGGCGTGAATGGCCACCGTGGCGCCGACGGCATAGCGGCCCAGCAAGGTATCGAGGTTGGCCGGGTTGCCCGTCACGCGCAAGCCGTCGACGGCGACCAGCACGTCGCCCGCCGACAGGCCGGCCACGTGGGCGGCGCCGCCCTGGTGCACCTGCGCCAGTTTGGCGTCATTGCCGTCGCGGCCCAGGTTGACGTCCAGGCTGGCTTTTTCCGCCTTGCGCGCGTCGCTGTATTTCACGCCGAACGGCGCCAGCAGGCGCGCCAGCGGCACGTCGTCCGTGCCGCGGATGTAGCGCTCGAAGAAAGGCTTCATGCGCGTGCCGGAAACCTCGTCGAACAGGGCTTCGACTTCGGCCGGCGTCACGCCGCGGCCTTTGCCTTCTCCCTTGCCCTTGTAGAAATCGCGGCCATAGCGCTGCCACAGCGCCTGCATCACGTCGTCCAGCGACTTTGCGTCATGCGTCTTGGTGCGGATCGTCAGGTCGAAAGCCAGCGCGATCAGCGAACCCTTGGTGTAGTAGCTGACGATGGCGTTCGGCGCGTTTTCATCCTGGCGGTAGTACTTGCCCCAGGCGTCGAAGCTGGAATCGGCCACGCTTTGCTTGGTGCGGCCGCTGCCGCGCAGGACGCTGTTGACAGTCTTGCCCAGCAATTTGAAATAGGCCGCTTCGTCGATCAGGCCCGCGCGCACCAGCATCAGGTCGTCGTAATAGCTGGTAAAGCCTTCGAACAGCCACAGCAGCGGCGAATAGCTTTCCGCCTGCAGGTTGTACGGCGCGAAGGCGGCCGGCTTGATGCGCTTGACGTTCCAGGTATGGAAGTACTCGTGGCTGCACAGGCCCAGGAATTTCAGGTAGCCGTCGCCGATCTCGGTGCTGCTTGATGCCGTCGTCGGCAGGTCGGCGCGCGCGCAAATCAGCGCCGTCGAGGCGCGGTGTTCCAGGCCGCCGTAACCGTCGCCGACGGCCATGGTCATGAATACATAGCGGTCCATCGGCGCCTTTTTCGTCTTCGGCTCGAAGAAGGCGATCTGCGTTTCGCAGATGGCTTTCAGGTCGCGGCACAAATGGCCAAGGTCCAGGTTCGGCACCTTGCCGGTGACGACGATATCGTGCGGCACGCCATATGCGGTGAAGGTGGCCAGCGCGAAGTCGCCCATTTCCACCGGGTGGTCGATCAGCTCATCGTAGTTGGCTGCCTGGTAGCTGCCGAAACCGTAGCGCTTGGCCTTGAGTTCCGGCAGGGTGGTGGCCACGCGCCAGGTCTTGCAGGCGGCATCCTTGGGCTGCACGATATGCACTTCATGGGCGTCGGATTCCTGGCCCAGCACGCGCAAAAACACGCTGGTGCCGTTGAAGAAGCCGTGATTCTGGTCCAGGTGGGCGGCGCGCACGGACAGATCCCAGGCATACACGTCGTATTCGACCGTCAACGGGCCCTGGCACGGCGCGGCTTGCCACGAATGCTTGTCCAGTTTGCTCAGCGCCACGGCCCTGCCTTCGGACTCGGCGCGGATGCTGACGATGTTGCGCGAAAATTCGCGGATCATGTAGCTGCCCGGGATCCAGGCCGGCAAGGACAGTACCTGGCCGATGGCGGCCGGCGACTTGACGGTCAACGTCACCTTGAACATGTGGCCGGCCAGATCAGCGGCGGCGATGCTGTAGACGATGCCGGCGGCCGGTGCGGTTTTCACTGCGGTTTTCGCCGCGGCTTTGCTTGTGGCTTTGCCGCTTGCCTTGGCTCCCGCCTTGGCGGTGATTTTTTGAATCGGTGCTTTCTTCATGTTTTCCTCGTGTCTGGCATGGATATTCTACAATCGCCCGGGTGCGCCAGGCACCGGCGACAAATCATCAGGTGTATCAATATCGCGCAAGATGCCGCTGTCGTCCACTGCCACTTCGCACACGGCATGGCTGCTGACGATGCTGCGCGCGCCCTGGTCGCCATCGAGCGCCAGCAGCAGCGGCAAGTGAAAGGCGCTGAATGCGACAGGATTGCCGCGCCGTCCCTGGAACACGGGCACGGCGATGTGCGCACCAGCGCCGATGGCTTGCGACAAGGCGGCGATTGTAGCCGCTTCCACGAAAGGCATGTCGCCCAGGGCGATCAGCCAGCCCGGCGCGCCGCGCACATGATCGATGGCGCAGGTAAGCGACGCCGCCATGCCCGTGTCGGCATCATGGCAGACGCGTACCTCGCAGCCCAGCGCTCCGAGTGTGCGCGCCACCTGCGTATCGTCGGCGCGCACCACGGCCAGCACGCGCGGCAAGGCCGCCAGCATGGATTTTGCGGCCGCCGCCACTACCGGCAAGCCCGCATGCGGGCCCTCGGCCAGCGGCTGCAATAATTTGTTCTGTACGCCGGAAGGATCGAACCTGCGTCCCCTTCCGGCTGCCAGCAAGATGCCGACCGTACTCAAAAAACCGCTGCCGTCATGCGGCCGCCAGGTCGAACGGCAGCTTGCGCAGGCGCTTGCCCGTCAGGGCGAACAGCGCGTTGGCGAAGGCGGGCGCCAGCGGCGGCACGCCCGGTTCGCCCATGCCCGTCGGCGCATCGCCCGACGGCACCAGGTGCACCTCGATCACCGGCATGTCGGGCATGCGCGGCACGGGGTAGTCGCCGAAGTTCTGCTGCTCCACCACGCCATCCTTGAGCGTGATGGACGCGCCGGGTATCGTCATGCCCAGCGCCATCAGCGCGGCGCCCTGCACTTGCGCCTCGATCGTCAAGGGGTTGACGGCCAGGTTGCAATGCACGCCCGCCCATACCTGGTGCAGCTTGGGCGCGCCCGCCACCACGGACGCTGTCACCACGTAGGCGACGACAGAGTTGAACGACTCGTGCATGGCCACGCCCCAGGCCTGCCCTTTCGGCAGCTTCTTCTTGCCATAGCCGGACTTGGCCACGGCCAGGTCCAGCGCGGCGATGTGGCGCGTGTGCCTGGCGTCGATCAGCTGCTTGCGGTAGGCGACGGGATCCATCTTCGCCACGTGCGCCGCTTCGTCGATCAGGGTTTCCATGACAAAGGCCGTATGCGTCGAGCCGACGGAGCGCCACCACAACACGGGCACGTTCGCCTTGGCCGTGTGCACCGACAGTTTCATCGGCAGAGTGTACGGCTCGCCCATGCCTTCGACCATGGTGCCGTCGACGCCATTTTTCACCATGAAGGCCTCAAAGGGCGTGCCGGCCATGATGGACTGGCCCACGATGGTGTGGTCCCAGGCGAGGATCTTGCCTTTGGCGTCTAGGCCGATCTGCGCGCGGTGCACGTGCGACGGCCGGTAGTAGCCGCCCTTGATGTCATCCTCGCGGCTCCACATCAGCTTCAACGGGCCGCTCTTGCCCGCAGCCCGGTACGCCTTGGCGACGTTGACGGCTTCGACCACGTAGTCGGACGAGGGCACGGCGCGCCGGCCGAAGCCGCCGCCGGCCATCATCGTGTGCAGGGTCACCTGCTCCGGTTTCAGGCCGGAGGTGGCGGCAATCGCCGCCTGGTCGCCCGTCTGGAATTGCGAGCCCACCCACATCGTGCATTTGTCGGCCTGCAGGTCGACGACGCAGTTGAGCGGCTCCATCGGCGCGTGCGCCAGATAGGGGAATTCGTAGACGGCTTCGATCTTCTTCGGCGCCTTGGCCAGTGCGGCGACGTCGAAGGCGCGCGCCACCGTGCCCGGCGTCTTGGCCAGCGCCTTGAAGGCAGCCAGTTGCTTGTCACTGCTGACCTTTTCCACGGCGCTCGTATCCCACTCGATCGCCAGCGCATCGCGCCCCTGTTTGGCGGGCCAGTAGCCGTCGGCGATGACGGCCACGCCGCTGCCGCCACGGTCGGTCTTCACTTCCAGCACCTCCAGCACGCCCTTGATGGCCTTGGCCTTGCTGGCGTCGAACTTCGCTACTTTCGCGCCAAACACGGGCGGACGCGCCACCATGGCCACCTTCGCGCCTGGCGGCTTGAAGTCGATGCCGAACTGCTGTTTTCCCGTGGACTTGGCTGCCGCATCCAGGCGTTTCACTGGTTTGCCGATGATGGAAAATTCGCGCGGGTCCTTCAGCTTGACGGTGGCAGGCACGCTCTGGCGCATGGCCGCGTCGGCAAACTCGCCGTAGGTCGCCTTTTGTCCGCCGGGGCCATACAGCACGCCCTTGGCGGCGCGCACCTGCTCGGGATTGACCTTCCACTGCGCGGCGGCGGCGCCCACCAGCATGGCGCGCGCCTTGGCGCCGATTTCGCGGTACTGCGTGAACGAATGGGCGATGCTGCCCGAGCCGCCCGTCATCTGCATACCGTAGGCGGCGTCCTTGTACTGCTCGCCGGCGGGCGCCAGCGCGCCGTGCACCAGGCTCCAGTCGGCGTCGAGTTCCTCGGCGATCAGCATGGGCAAGCTCGTTTGCACGCCCTGGCCGAATTCCAGCCGGTTCACCTGCACCGTCACCGTGTTATCGGAGGCGATGTGCAAGAAGGCATTCGGCGCATACACGGGCTTGGCGGGAGCGGCATCGGCCGCCTGCGCCAGCTTGCCAGCGCCGGGCAGGAAAAAGCCCAGCATCAAGCCGCCGCCGGCCACCGCGCCGGCCTTCATGAAACCGCGCCGCGAGACGCCATCGGCCGCGCCAACCACAGCCACCGGCGCCGATGCCAGCGCCGCGCCCAGGGTCACGCCGCCATGCTGCAGTGCTTCCTGATTCAACCATTCGATACGCATGTCGCTCTCCTCAGGCCAGGGTCTTGGCCGCGTCCTTGATGGCCGCGCGGATCCGTTGATAGGTGCCACAGCGGCAGATATTGCCGCTCATGGCGCCGTCGATGTCGGCATCGCTGGGCGCCTTGTTGGTGCGCAGCAGCGCCGTGGCGCTCATCACCTGGCCGCTTTGACAGTAGCCGCATTGCGGCACGTCGTGGCGCACCCATGCCGCCTGCACGGCCTTGCCCACCTGGTCGTTTTCCATCGCTTCGATGGTGGTGATCTTTTGCGCGCCCACCGAGGAAATCGGCGTGATGCACGAGCGGATCGGCTGGCCATCGAGGTGCACCGTGCAGGCGCCGCACAGGGCCGCGCCGCAGCCGAACTTGGTGCCCGTCATGTTCAGGTTATCGCGCAGCGCCCACAGGATGGGCGTGGAAGGATCGGCGTCGACCTGCGTGTCGCGTCCGTTGATATTCAAGGTAATCATCTGCTGCTTCCCCTCTTTTGGATTGTTATGGCATCTACGAACTACACTTGATGATACGACAGCGGAAAAAACGCAAAAAAAAGCGCGCCTTGCGAGGGCGCGCCGTCCAGCCTTCCTGGCGACAGCCCGGATTACTTAATGGTCGAGAATTTCTGTTCCAGCGTCTTCGCATCGACCGCGCCCGGAATGCGGCTGCCGTCGGCAAAGAAGATGGCTGGCGTGCCCGAGACGCGCAATTGCTGGCCCAGCGCCAGGATTTTTTCATGCGGATTGGCGCACGTGGCGGCGACCGTGGCTGGCGCCTTGCCGTTCAACATCCAGTCATCCCAGGCCTTGTTGCGGTCGGGTGCGCACCAGACATTGCGCGACTTGACGATGGAGTCCGGCGACAGGATGTTGTACATGAAAGTGTAGACGGTGACGTTGTCGATTTCCTTCAGCGCGTTCTGGCGGAAACGCTTGCAATAGCCGCAGTTCGGATCTTCGAACACGGCGATCACGCGCTTGCCATTGCCCTTGACGGTTTTCATGGCCGAATCGAGCGGCAGGTCGGAGAACTTGATGCGGTTGACTTCGTCCAGGCGCACCTTGGTCAGGTCTTGCGACGTCTTGGCGTCGAAGACGTGGCCCACGAACAGGTATTGCGCGGCCTTGTCCGTGTACAGGATGTCGCCGCCCGTGCGCACTTCGTACAGGCCGCCGTACGGGGTTTCCTTGACCGAATCGACCTTGGCGCCTTCGCCCAGGCGCGGTTCGATCAGCTTCTTGATGCTCGCTTCCGTCGGCGTTTCCGCGCCGGCGCACGACATCATCAGGCCCGAGGCCATCAGCAAGGCGATTTTGCTCATGCTTCCGTTCATTGTTATCACTATCACTTCTCCACTTGAAACGCCCGGCGGGACTGGCCTCTGGCCCGGCGTCGTTATCTCTTCGACAAAACGATCGCCGCAGACCAGCTGCGGCGACCTTGAATTTTCACTGCTGCCATTATCCGGCGATATCTTAAGATACGCTGATATTTACGGATGTCCCAATGCGTGCGCAATCATTTTTCGCTTCAGCGCAGGTAATTTATCCAACAAGTTTAATCCCAAATTGCGAACCACGCGCAACGGCTCCAGATCGGCGCCAAATAACCGCGCCAGGCCGTCGGTGGCCAGCTGCATCAGCAGCACGTCTTCCTTGCGCGCGCGGGCATAGCGGGCCAGCACGCGTTCGTCGCCGATACCGCGGTGCGCCTCGCGTTCGGCGATCGTCTTGACAAGCTGCGCCACATCGGCAAAACCCAGATTCATGCCGTGGCCGGCCATCGGGTGCACCACGTGGGCGGCGTCGCCGACCAGGGCCACGCGCGGCGCCACCATGGCGTGCGGGCGCATCAGGGTCAGCGGGAACGCGCGCACCAGTTCCGGCTGCAGCGGCGTGAGTTTACCCAGTTTGTCGTGGCAATACACGGCCAGGCGCGCGGCCAGGGCGTCGGCCGATTCGGCCATGAGGGTATCGGCCAGCGCATCGGGCGCCGACCAGACGAGAGAAACGCGGTCGCCCGGCAGCGGCAGCAGCGCGACGATGCCTTCGCTGCCAGTGAACCACTGGTGGGCCGCGCCATGGTGCGGCTTTTCGCAGGCGAAGTTGCTGACCACGCCGCGCTGGCCGTAGGAGCGGTAATCGAGACCGATGTCGCACTGGCCGCGCACCCACGATTGGGCGCCGTCCGCACCCACCACCAGCGCGCAGGTGATGGTGTCGCCGCCATCGAGGTGCACGATGGCCGAGTCGTCCGTCCATTCCAGGCGGCTGGCGCGGCCCTGCACCACGCTGACGTTCGGCGCGAATTTCAGGGCGGCGTCCAATGCCTGACCCAGGTTGCGGTCTTCGATGATCCACGCCAGCGTGCCCACATGGGCGCCGTAGGCGTCGAAACCGAGTCCGCCCGCCTGGGCGCCGTCGCCGTTGACCAACATGGCGTCGACGGGCGCCACCCTGTCGGCCTCCAGGGCGCCCCACACCTTCAGCGACGACAGCAGCTGGTGCGCCGTGTGATTGAGCGCAAACACGCGCACGTCCCAGCTGGCTTCCACCGGCTTGGCGGCGGAAGCGGTTGTGGGAGGACTCACCGGGGATAACAGGGTGACGCTTTGTCCTGCCTGGGCAAACGCCAGCGCCGTGGTTTTCGCGATGGCGCCGTTGCCGACGATACAAACGTCGCTGTGGCTGTGCATGAAGCGCCGCATGGTAGGGGGAGTGGGACTGTTCATGCGGCCATTATAGCGTTTGCCCCACCCTTTTCAGATAGTCCGGAAGTACTGGACGCGTGCCCCAGATCAAGCGGCGCCATGAAATACGGGCAGCACGTGGTCCGCGATCTCCTGCATCGTCTCGGCCAGCGGACGGCGGTTCTGCCGCAGTTGCAAGCCGATGTGCCGCACGCCGGCGTCGCGCATGGCCTGCAATTCCGCGATCAGGCCGTCGCGCCCCGTGCGGCCGCCGAAGCGGAAGCGCTGCAGCGGCAAGTGCGGATCTTCATCCAGGTCCAGGTGGATGAAGCTGACATACGGCTTGTTCTCTCCGGCCACGGCGCGCCATTGCGCCGCGCGCCGCGCATGGTCGTCCGGCGTGCCCGGATAGGCGAGCCAGCCATCCATCTGCGCGCCGATCCAGGCGGGCGACTGCTGCGCCAGCCCCGCCACCAGCAGCGGCAAGGGCGCGGCCGGCTTGGGCAGCAGCCGGATGCCGGGCGGCAGGCGTATATCTCCCCAGTCGCGCAGCATGGCGACCTGTTCGCGGAACGCGGCGCCGCGCTGGTCGAAATCGAGGCCAAAGACGGGATACTCGACAGGCCGGTCGCCGCTGGCCACGCCCAGCAGCAAACGCCCGCCGCTCAGCTGGTCGACACTGGCCGCCGCCTTCAAGGTCAATACGGGCTCGCGCAGCGGCAGCACCACGGCGGCCGTGCCCAGCAGGATGTTCTCCGTGATGCCGGCCAGGTAGCCGAGGTAGGTAAACACCTCGAAGACCTGGGCCGCGTCGCCGAATGACGGGTCGTACAGGGGCACGTCGCGCAGCCACAGGGCGCGGAAACCCAGGCGGTCGGCCAGCCTTGCCAGCGCCGCGTGCTGCTTCAGGTCAGGCTCGCCCGGCACGCGGCCGGACGCCGCATTCGCCTGGCGCCCCGTGGACGACCAGTCATTATCGAGCGGCAGTTCCAGGCCGATGCTGAAACCGCCCTGCCCCAGCTTCGTCATGGCGCCCATCTCAATCCCACTGCGGCGCCAGGCCGTCCGGGTTGGCCAGGCGTTCGCCCCGTTCCAGGGTGGCCATCTGCGCCATCTCGTCCGGTGACAGGGTGAGGCGCTGGAAATGCAGGTTCGCTTCCAGGTTGGCGCGTTTGGTCGACGACGGAATCACGGCAAAGCCCTGCTGCAGCGACCAGCTCAAGGCCACCTGCGCCGGCGTCACGCCGTGCTTCGCGGCGATGGCCGCGATCACGGGATCGGCCACCACCTTGCCATACGCGAGCGGCATATAGGCCGTGATGTGGATGCCCTGGCTGCGCGCGAAATCGATGACGATGCGGTTTTGCAGGAAGGGGTGGATTTCGACCTGCTGCGTGGCGATTTCCGCCGCTCCCACCGTGTCGATGGCTTGCCGCAGCTGCGCATTCGTGAAATTCGATACGCCGATGGCCCTGGTCAGTCCCTGCGCCTTGGCTTCCGCCAGCGCCGCCATGTAGTCGGCCACGGGAATGGCGTCCTGCGGCGACGGCCAGTGGATCAGGGTCAGGTCCAGTTGCTCCAGCTGCAGCTTGTGCAGGCTGTCCTTCAGGCTGGGAATGAGTTTGTCGCGCCGCAGATTGTCGATCCAGATCTTGGTGGTGACGAACAGCGCGTCGCGCGGGACGGCGCTGGCGGCGATCGCCTGGCCCACCTCGGCTTCATTGCCGTAGATTTGCGCCGTGTCGATATGGCGGTAGCCGACGTCGAGGCCCGTGGTGACGGAATCGATGACGACCTGGCCTTGCAGGCGAAAAGTGCCCAGGCCGATTTCAGGGATGGCGGTGTGTGGGGTAGTCGTGTTCATGCGGCAGTCCTCTCAAGTCAATGTCGATGGCCACACTATGCGCCCATCCTTTGTTGAGAAAAATACCGTTGATATCAAATCATATTTGACCCACAAGCAAGTAAAGCCATGCCCATGCAGGAAATCGGGGAAAAGTCGCAGCCGGCTCTTGCATTCGCGTTTTGGTCTGCTATAATTCGCCACCTTGGCCTGGTAGCTCAGTCGGTAGAGCAGAGGATTGAAAATCCTTGTGTCGGTGGTTCGATTCCGCCCCGGGCCACCAAGAATAAGTTTTACGTTCAAAAACGCCACCTTCGGGTGGCGTTTTTGTTTGTGGCGTTGACATTTCAACTGAAGCCTGACCTACCTCTGGTACCTATACGGCATGCGCCGCTATGATGTAACCGGTACACCATCAACTCTTGTTGACTCAAAATGCTGTACGACCATCAACTTCGAAGACTCATCACGGATGGGACGATACAGGAGCGCACTGACGGCCGGACACCACCCTGACATGTATGTATAATTTACCCACAATGGAACGACTTCATTCGATCAATGCGTCTCGAATAGCTTGGTGCTGCGCTGACCACGGCATGACTATTGACGAACTTGCGGCTGAGGTCAATATCACGCCAAATAGCATGGATCGCCTCATGAATGGCGGAGGCTTGACGTTCGCTCAGCTGAATAAAATTGCTGAATATTTTGGACGAGGAGTATTATTTTTTCTCGAACCAGGTCCAGCAATTGAAGAGCAAGTGCATACCTTGGCCTTCCGCACACTTGCGAACCAAAAGCCTGAGCTGACAACAAAGCTAAAGAAATTCATCGAACGCGTAGAACACCAGCGTTCGGTTTACTTAAGCTTGCGTGACGAACTGAGCAATCAAGATTTGCCAATTTTCGCACCACCAGATATCCCCCTCGACAACCCGCGTGAAGCGGCAAAAATTGCAAGAAACTGGTTGCAATTAAATGCCACCAATACGTTTGACACATATCGCGATGCTGTCGAGGCGCGGGGAATTCTCGTATTCCTTAGCAATGGATACAATGGCAAGTGGCAGATTGCGAAAGAAAATCCAATTCTCGGTTTTGCGCTATACGATCCCGAGTGCCCCGTCATTGTGGTCAAGAAGCAGCAATGGCATCCGCAACAATCATTTACGCTCATGCATGAACTGGGGCATCTCCTGTTACACAAAGCAAGTTCAATCGATGACGAAGATGATATGCATTCGCACCGCGGCTTCGAACGTGATGCAAACGCATTCGCAGGACATATGCTGGTACCGGACGAATTTCTGGCCAGAATCGATGATGCGACTCGCCCAGCCAACGCGTCAGAATTCGATACCTGGTTGTCGCGGGAGCGCAAAGCATGGGGAGTCAGTGCCGAAGTTATTTTACGACGATTGCTTGATAGCGGACGACTACAACAACATCAATATACGGCTTACCGTGAATGGCGATCCAATTTGATTTTTCCAGAAGGCGACGGTGGATCGCGGGCCTACCGACATCGAGAACCCAAACATATTTTTGGTGACACATTTGTTCGCACAGTATTAAATGCCCTCAGCGGTCGCCATATTACCCTTTCGAAAGCTAGCAGCTATCTCGACGGTTTAAAACTTAACGATCTGCATCAACTGGAACGTTACTATGCAGGTGTTTGACGCATCCGCTATTGTCTACGCTTGGGACAACTATCCCTTAGTCCAGTTTCCTGGCATGTGGCGATGGATGGCAGACAAATTAGTCGATCACACTATCACAATGCCCCATGTGGCATTGTCTGAAGTAGGACATGTTGCACCTGAGTGCGCACGGTGGCTCGAAGACAACAGCTTAAATACACTTCCCATTAGCGACGCCATTCTTCAAGATGCCGTACGCATTAAAAATTTACTTGGAATCATCGGCGATCAATACGGCGGCGGTGTAGACGAGAATGATCTAATGATTATCGCTACCGCGCGCGCTGCTCAGGCACGCCTGATTTCCAATGAGGCGGTACAGCCCGGTCGCCCCAAGTTAATGGCAAATTATAAAATTCCAGCAGTATGCGCACTGCCAGAAGTTAGGGTGAATTGCATCACCTTCGTGGAATTCGTCAAGCAATCCCAAGTCGTTTTCGGCTAACAATCCCCCTATCACCCGCTCTCGCGGCTCAGAACTGCAGCGTCATCGCTTACCACATCAAATCATCGGGAATCTGGAACGCCGCATACGGATCATCCTCGTCCACCTGCGTGCTGGCTTGCTTGACGCGCACGACGATGGCGGGGTCGCGTTCGGCGATCTTGTCGGCGATGATGCGCGGCACCAGTTCCACGGCGCCGCCCAGGCAGACGATCACCAGGCGGCCCGCCACCAGGTGGGCTTGCACGGCGGCCGTCACGTAGATGCGCTCGATCTTGTTATTGAACGTGAAGTTATACGGCACGTCGCCGTTGTTGCCCTTGCTCTGGCGGTTCTTTTGCACCATTTGCGCGATCTGCGCCACGATGGCTTTCTGGTTGGCGGCCGCGTCGCGCTGGGCGTTCAGTTCGCGCGCGCGTTCCGCGTTCTTGCGCTGGGTCTCGAGCGCGGCCAGGCGCACCTCGTCGACGCTTTGCGTGCCGCTCTTGCGCTCGTCCTTTTTCTGCTTGCTCTTGTCCTGGTTGGCCAGCTTGACCTTCTTCTTGTCGACCAGGCCGGCCTTTAAAAACTGCTCTTGCAACGAGACCATAACTACTCCGTGTTGAGGGTGCGCCGGCCAAGGCAGCGGCATCGGCCGGTGGAAAGACGCTAGCATAGCAAAAAACAGGGCCCCTGCCGCCGCAACATGGCTGCCCGGGCCGGCTGGCGGGCGCCTTCTGCCTGCCAGTAACAAAAAGACACACTCGAGTGGAAATTTTGTTGATAAATGTCATATAGTTAGTTACGTTCTGCATATCGGCTTCACTGCCGGTTGCATGCCCCCTTCCACTGACTGCGTCTACAAGGATTTGCCATGAAACAATTAATCGCCCTCTGCATCGCCGCCGTGTTTGCCGGCACCGCCTTTGCCGCCGCACCGGAAGCGGCGCCCGTCGCCAAGACGGCGCAACAGTCAAAAATGACCACCTGCAATGCGGATGCCGCCGGCAAGAAAGGCGATGAGCGCAAGGCCTTCATGAAGGAATGCCTGAGCGCCAAGCCGGCGCCGGCCATGACGCAGCAAAACAAGATGAAGGCCTGCAATGCCGACGCCAAGGACATGAAGGGCGATGCCCGCAAGGCCTTCATGAAAGAATGCCTGAGCGCGCCGAAGAAATAAGCGCCTCGCCTGCCCGCCCCACAACGCCAGCCTCACGCTGGCGTTTTTTTTCACCGCGAGGCGTACGCCTGCATGAGCCGGTCCAGGAAAACAAACAGCTTGTCGTTCATGGCTTGCCAGTCGTGGCTGCGCAGGACCGCTGGCGGCTGCACGAAGCGGTGCGACTCCAACGCGGCCAGCTCCGTTTCTGACGCGGCGATCAGCAGCTCGATCACTTCCGGCGTGAATTCAATATGGCACTGAAAGCCGTATACCAGATTGCCGTATTCGATGATCTGGCGCGGACACCCCTCGCTATAGGCGATGACCTTCGCGTCGTCCGTCAAGCCCGGCATGTCGCTGTGCCAATGCCCTGTCTCCAGCACATCGCCGAAATGGGCGAACTTGCCGCTCGCCTGCCCTTCCGCCGTCAGCATGACGGGGAACTTGCCGATCTCCTTTTCAGGGCTGTGCGCATGCGGTGCACCCAGGGCCGCGCCGATCAGCTGCGCGCCCAGGCAGACGCCGACGACCGCCTTGCCCGCGGCGGCACATGCGGCAATCAGGGCCTGTTCGGCGGCGGCGTCGAAATGCGGACATTCCTCGCGCGTCGTCGACGGCGACTGCGGCCCGCCCATGACGACCAGCAGGTCGATGTCCGCGATGGAACGGGGCAGCGGCTCATGGGCATAAACGCGGGAATACGTGGCCGCGTAGCCGCGCTCGCGCACCCATGTCTCATAGGCGCCCGGCGCCTCGAACGCTTCATGCACGATGAAATGGACTTTCATGCTGTTTCCTTTCTGTGACGAGGAATTAAAAAACTAGGGCCGGCCCAGCACCTGGGCCAGCACGACGGCGAACGCCTGCGCGCCCGCGTCATCCATGGTCGACACGGTGATCCGCAATCCCTGCGCCGGGGCCTGCACGCCGAACGCTTCGCCGCCGCGCACCAGCCAGCCATGCCGGGCCAGCGCCAGCACGGCCGCCTGGCTGCCGCCCGGCAGCGGCAGCCACAGGTTCAGTCCATCGGCAGGGCCGGCGACGGCCAGGCCTTGCGCCGCCAGCGCCGCCGCCAGAATGCCGCGGCGGCGCGCATAGTCTGCGCGGGCCAGGCCCACCTGCGCCAGCACTTCGGGCGACGACAGGCAGGCGCTGACGGCGTCCTGCAAGAGATGGCTGACCCAGTTCGTGCCGGGCGCCAGGCGCAGGCGCAGGCGCCGGGCCGTCTGCCCGTCGCTGGCGACGACGGCCAGGCGCAGGTCGGGGCCGAAGATCTTGGACACCGAGCGGATCAGCGCCCAGCGCCGGGCCGCAGGGGGAATCACATCCTGGTAGCCGGCGGCGGACAGCAGCGAGAAATGGTCGTCAACGATGACCAGCACGTGCGGGTAAGCGGCCAGCACCGCGCGCAGCTGATCCGCGCGCGCCGCGCTCAGGCTGCATCCGGTCGGATTGTGCGCGCGCGGCGTCACGATGACGGCTTGCGCGCCTTGCGCCAGTGCCCGTTCCAGCGCCCCGGCCTGCATCCCCTCGGCATCGACCGCCACGCCAACGGCATGCAGCCCGGCGATGCGCAAGGTGTTGATGCTGCTGACGAAGCACGGGTCTTCCACGGCCACCTTGTCGCCCGCGACCAGGTACGCCGCCAGCAGGCGCTCGACCGCATCGACCGCCCCATTCGTCAGGGTGATGTCGTGCTCTTTCGGGCAATCGCCGGCCAGCCATTGCCGCGCCAGGACTTCCAGCGCCGGGTCCAGCGTGGCCTCGCCATACAGGCGCGGGCGGTATGGCTTGCGCGCCAGGGCCGCGCCGACATCGGGCAGCCAGGCAAGGTTCGGATTGCCGCCGCCCAGGTCGGCCAGCGGCGAGCCGGGCAGCAGTCCTTCCTGCTCGCCGGGATCGCGCTGGGCGCGGATGGCCGTGCCCAGGCGTCCTTGCGTGACCGCGATCCCGGCAGTCACCAGACGCTGGTACGCCAGCGACACGGTATTGCGATTGACGCCCAAGGTCGCGGCCAGGTCGCGCACGGTCGGCAGCGCCTGGCCCGGCAGCAATTCGCCCGCCTGCGTCAGCCCGCGGATGCTGTCGAACAGTTGCGACGCGGTCTTCCCTGTCATCTTCACGATAGTCTCAGACATGATATATTTTGGCATAGGACAATGATACATCAATCCGGCACCTCGTGCCGCCAACGAGACTGACATATGAACCATGACACTCCCCTGCTCACTCCCACCATGCACGCGCAGCATGGACGCTGGCCGCAAGCCGTATCGGTGGACGACTTCCGCCGCAACCTGGCGGCGGTGCATGCACGCATGGCCGCCGCATGCCAGCGGGTTGGCCGCGATCCTGCCGGCGTGCGCCTGCTGCCCGTCAGCAAGACCAAGCCCGAGGCCAGCCTGCGCCTGGCCTACGCCGCAGGTTGCCGCATGCTGGGAGAAAACAAACCGCAGGAAGCGGGCCGCAAGTGGGAAGCGATGGCGGACCTGGCCGACCTGCAATGGTCGGTGATCGGCCATTTGCAGACCAACAAGGCCAAGCTGGTGGCGCGCTTCGCCAGCGAGTTCCAGGCGCTCGACAGCCTGCGCGTGGCAGAGGCGTTGGAACGGCGGCTGCAAGCGGAAGGGCGTGGACTCGATGTGTTCGTGCAAGTGAACACCTCGGGAGAAGCCAGCAAGTACGGCTTGCCGCCGGACGAGGTGGCCGCTTTCCTGCGCGAGCTGCCCGCCTTCCCCGCGCTGCGGGTACGCGGACTCATGACATTGGCGCTGCTGTCGGCGGAAGCGGCGCGCGTGCGTCGCTGCTTCGTGCTGCTGCGCGAACTGCGCGACCGGCTGCGCCAGGACGCCCCGGATGGCATCGGCCTCGACGAGCTGTCGATGGGCATGTCCGGCGATTACGAAATCGCCATTGAAGAAGGCGCCACCGTCGTGCGGGTGGGCCAGGCCATCTTCGGCGCGCGGGACACGCCGGACAGCCACTACTGGCCGGCGGCGCAAACGCCGTAGGCGGCCCGATGGCCCCGCAGGTGGTCGTGGAGTCAACCATGTCGAATGATCAAGATGACATGCAGAAAGATAGCGCGTAATATTTTTATCATACTGCTCAGCTCGACAGCAAAGCTCCCTGGGGAAAGGACGGCAGCGTGGCCGCGTCAAACGATCTAGCGCACTGGCGCGGACAGATTTTTGCGCGCCTGCTGCAGGCGGTGCTGCTGCTTGGCATCGTGACGGCCATCCCCAGCGCGCTGCTGGCCGCGAGCGAAGCGATCTGGTCCATTGTCGCCCTCGACTTGCTGGCCATCGGCTGGATCGGCCTCATCTGGCACCTGCGCGCCATGCCCTACCGCTGGCGCGTGTGGCAATTCCTCATCGTCGCCTATCTGGTGGGCGTGGGCCTGCTGCTGAAAATCGGTCCCGTCAGCCAGATCTACATGATGCTCATGCCCGTGCTGGCGGCACTGCTGCTGGGCATGCGGCCGGCCTTGTCCACCCTGGTCCTGACCACGCTGACCATCTTTTTCCTCGGCCTGCATCCCGACGTCGCCCTGCGCCTGCCGGGCACGCCCGACTCTCCCGTGCTGCGCGCGCTGATCGTGGCCCTGAACTTCCTGTTCATCGCCGCCGTGCTGACCCTGTCCTGCGCCTTCCTGCTGCGCCACCTGGAAGACAGCAGCCAGGCCTTGTCGCAGCTCAACGCCGAGCTGCGCCTGACAGCCACGGCGCTGGCCCGCCTGAACGACATGGTGATGATCGCCGAAGTGCTGGACGGCCCGCCTGGCGCCGGCACGGTATCGGCCACGCGCATCATCTTCGTCAACGACGCCTTCGAGCGCAGCAGCGGCTATGCGCGCGCCGAGGTGCTGGGCCGCAGCCTGCTGTTCCAGCATGGCCCCGACACCGATGCGGACGAACTGGCGCGCATCGCCGCCGCCATGGCCCACGCCCAGCCGGCCAGAGCGGAATTACTGAACTACAACAAGGCGGGCAAGGCGTACTGGGTCGAAGCGGAACTGGTGCCGTTCACGGATGCGGACGGCAGGCAGACGCACTGGGTGGCTGTCGAGCGCGAGATCGACGAGCGCAAGAAATCGGAAGCGGACATCCACCGCCTGGCCTTCTACGACGTGCTGACGGGCTTGCCCAACCGGCGCCTGCTGATGGACCGCATCGGCCACCTGCTGGCCGCCGCGCCGCGCAACCATACCATCAGCGCGCTGATGTTCATCGACCTCGACCACTTCAAGCACATCAACGACGCGCGCGGCCACGCCACGGGCGACGCGCTGCTGCGCCTGGCGGGCGAGCGGCTGGCGCAGCTGATGCGCAAGGCCGACACGGTGGCGCGCATCGGCGGCGACGAATTCGTCGTGCTGCTGGCGCACTTGGCCGATGACCTGGACAGCGCCGCCCGCGCGGCGGCCCAGGTGGCCGAGAAAATCCGCGCCGCCATCGCGCGCGACTTCGAGATCGGCGCGCAGTCCTATCATTGCAGCGCCAGCATCGGCGTGACCCTGCTGCCGAAAGCGGGCCAGCAGGCGCACGACCTGCTGCGCGAAGCGGACATCGCCATGTACCGCGCCAAGGCGGAAGGACGCAACGGCATCGCCTTCTTTGAAGCGGCCATGCAGGCGGGCGTGGAGCGCCGCCTGACCCTGGAACGGGCGCTGGCGCGCGCGCTCGATGCCCATGCACTGTGCATGCACGTGCAGCCGCAGGTCGACCGCCACGGCCGGGTGACGGGCGCCGAGATGCTGATGCGCTGGCCGCAGGCGGACGGCAGCCATATCGCGCCGGATATCTTCATTCCCATCGCCGAGGAATCTGGGCTGATCGTCAAGCTCGGGCACTGGGCCCTGCGCGAAGCGTGCCGCGCCGCCAGGGTGCTGGCGCAAGCTGGCCAGCCCGTCCCCCTGTCCGTCAACGTCAGTCCGGCGCAGTTCCGCCAGCCCGATTTCGCCGCCCGCGTGCAGGCGGCGCTGGCCGAACACGGCACGCCGGCCGGCGCCCTGATCCTGGAACTGACGGAAGGCTTGCTGATCGACCAGCGCGACGCCTCGCTGGCGCGCATGCGCGCATTGGCGGACCTGGGCATCCGCTTTTCCATCGACGATTTCGGCACCGGCTATTCCAGCCTTTCCTACCTGACCTCGATGCCGCTGTACGAACTGAAAATCGACAAGCGCTTCATCGACGACACGCCGCGCGATGCGCGCGACACGGCCATCGTGCAGGCGATCCTGGCCATGGCGCGCCACCTGGGCTTGCGCGTCGTGGCCGAAGGCGTGGAAACGCAGGAGCAGGCGGACTTCCTCGTCGCCCACGATTGCGACGGCTTGCAAGGCTTCCTGTATGCGCGGCCGATGCCGCTCGATGACTTTCTCGCCTGGCTGGCCCGGCATCAAGCTTAGCTTTCCGACATTTCCTGCACGAAACTCCTCCGCTAGAATACCGGCCTCATAGCCTGTACCTTCACCATCCCCTTTTCTTAAAGCGATCCCCGATGCGTCTGGTTCTTCCCCTGCTGCTATCTCTGCTGCCCGCCGCACATGCGGCCCCTACCTCCACCACCACCGCGCCCACGCCGATCACGCTGGACCAGGCCATGGCCGATCCCGACTGGATCGGCACGCCCGTCGAAGCGGCATGGTGGGGCTGGAATGGCCAGCTCTACTACAAACAAAAACGCCTCGGCTCGCCCCTGCGCGACACGTATCAAGTGGCAGGCGCGAACGCCAAACTCAATAGCGGCAAGAAGGTCGACGATGCGCAGCTGGCGAACCTCGATGGCCAGCAGATGGTCGTCAACCGGGCCGGCACGCGCGCCATCCTGCTGCGCAATGGCGACTTGTTCGAGCGCGACCTGAAAAACGGCGCCTTGACGCAGATCACGCGCGGCGTGTCCGCCATCAGCGACCCGCAATACTCCGCCGACGGCGCCGCCGTGCAATACCGCAGCGGCACCGACTGGTTCAGCTGGAACCGGCTTGAGCGCCTGAGCGCCCCCGTGGCCCTGCTGCGCGCGGCCAAGGACCCGGACGCCAAGCCGGAAGCGGACGCCCTGCGCGAATTGCAGCTGCGCCTGATAGTCAACCTGGCGCGCCAGAAGGAAGAACGCGACGCCAGCCGCGAACGCCGTCACGCAGAGCGCCGCCTGGACGCCACGCGCGCGCCGGAACCGATCTACCTGGGCGACAAGGTCACGATTTCCGGCAGCGCCCTGTCGCCGGACGGCCGCTGGCTGCTGTTCGTCACGCAAGACAAGGCCGCCGAAAAGGGCAAGCTGGGCAAGCTGGCCCGCTACGTCACGGAAACAGGCTATCCGGAAGCGGACGACGAGCGCACGCGCGTGGGCCGCAACATGCCGATCGCGCAAAGCCTGAAACTGGCCGACCTGCGCACGGGTCAGGTGCGCGACATCGCTTTTGATCAGCTGCCCGGCATCGCCACCGATCCGCTGGCCAGTCTACGCGCCGAACAGAAGCTGCCGCCGCTGAAAGGCAACCGTGGCGTGCGCATCGACGCCCAGCGCGACGGCATCGCCTGGACCGATGACGGTTCCAAAGCGGCCGTGCGCGTGCGCGCCATCGACAACAAGGACGGCTGGCTCGCCACCGTCGACCTGGCCAATGGCGCCCTGGTGCCCGCGCACCGCATCAGCGACACGGCCTGGGTCAACCGTCGCGCCGAGGAATTCGGCTGGCTGCCCGACAACGCCACCCTGTGGTATCTGTCCGAGGAAAGCGGCTACGCCCATCTGTACGCGAAAACGGGCGCGGCCCCGGCGCGCGCATTGACCAGCGGCCAGTGGGAAGTGAGCGCCGTCGAATGGAGCCGCGATGGCAAAACCGCGTATTTCATGTGCAACCGGCAGGCGCCCGGCACGTATGAAGTGTGCGCCAGCACGGCCAAAGATGGCGGCGCGCGCGAAGTCAGCAGCTTGAAAGGCGTGGAAAACTTCGGCCTGTCGCCCGATGGCGGCAAACTGCTGCTGCGCTATTCCAGCAGCTATATGCCGGCCCAGCTGGCCACGATTCCTGTCTCTGGCGGCAAGGCGAATATCCTGACCGATACGCGCAGCGACGCCTTCAAGGCGCGCAGCTGGGTCATGCCGCAGCTGGTGCAAGTGCCGTCCACGCATGGCGCGGCGCCCATCTGGGCCAAGCTGTACCGCCCGGCCCAGCTGGAAGCGGGCAAGAAATATCCGATCGTCATGTTCGCGCACGGCGCCGGCTACCTGCAGAACGTCACCGAACGCTACCCTGTCTACTTCCGCGAACAGATGTTCCACAACCTGCTGGTGGAGCAAGGCTACATCGTGCTCGACGTCGACTACCGCGCCTCGCTCGGCTACGGCAGCGCGTGGCGCACGGCCATCTATCGCCAGATGGGCCACCCGGAACTGGAAGATTTCATCGACGGCGCCAACTGGCTGGCGCAGCAGCATCAGGGCGACATTCAGAATGTGGGCATCTATGGCGGCAGCTATGGCGGCTTCATGAGCCTGATGGCCCTGATGCGCGCCCCGGAAATCTTCAAGTCCGGCGCCGCCCTGCGTCCTGTGACGGACTGGACCACGTACAACCACGAATACACGGCCAACATCCTGAACACGCCGGACGTCGATCCGCACGCGTATCAAATCTCGTCGCCGATCGAATATGCGGACAAGCTGACGGGCAACCTCCTGATCGCCCACGGCATGATCGATGACAACGTGTTTTACCAGGATTCCGTGCGCCTGTCGCAGCGCCTGATCGAGCTCAAAAAGGATAACTGGGAAATGGCCAGCTACCCGATGGAGCGCCACGGCTTCGTGCAGCCGGAAGCGTGGTATGACGAGTACCGGCGGATTTACCAATTATTCCAGCGCACGCTGAAGTAAAAGCTGGGGTCAGCCCCCCGCCTGCGCTAGCGTCAAGCTTTGCGTTAACCGTGTTGGGGGGGGCTGATCCCAAACAACCGTTCAGTCAAACGGCACCGGCCGCGGCGTCGTGTCCGACGATGGCGGCAGGATCGGCAGCACGAGGTGCGGCTGCTTGCCCGTCAGGGTTTTCAGGAAGGCCACCAGCTTGCCATTTTCGTCGGGCGTAAAGGTGCGGCCCAGCTGCAGCCGGCCCATCACGTCGACGGCTTGCGTCAGGGTGGCCGCTTCGCCATCGTGGAAGTAGGGGTAGGTCAGCTCCACGTTGCGCAGGGTCGGCACCTTGAAATTGAAGCGGTCGGCATCCTTGCCCGTCACGGCCGAGCGTCCCTCCGCCGTCATCGCCGTTTTATACGGTTCCACCACGCCCATCTTCTGGAAGGTGTTGCCGCCCACGGCGGGACCGTTATGGCAGGCGATACAGCCGCTCGATTTGAATAACTGGTAGCCGGCCAGCTCGTCTTTCGTCAGCGCGCTTTTCTTGCCCATCAACCATTGGTCGAAGCGGGAACCGGGGGTCACCAGCACTTCCTCGAAGGCGGCGATGGCGCGCGTGACTTGCTCAATGGTCAATTTATCCTGGCCGAACACTTGCCGAAATTGCGCGCGGTAGGCGGGAATCGAGGCCAGCACATCGATGGCCAGTTCATGCGTAAAAGCCATCTCCCCGGGATTGGCGATGGGGCCACCCGCCTGCTCCTGCAAATCCTTGGCGCGGCCATCCCAGAACTGCGCCACGTTCATGCTGGCATTGAGCACCGTAGGCGAATTGATGGGCCCACGCTGCCAGTTGTGCCCAATCGAGGTCTTGATGTTGTCCGTGCCGCCCATGCTCAGGTTATGGCAGCTATTGCAGGAAATAAAACCCGAGCGCGACAGGCGCGGATCGAAAAACAGTTTCTTGCCCAGCTCGACCATGGCCGGATTGGCCACCTTGGCGGCGGTGATCGGCTGGATCGGTTCCCTTTCGGCGGCGTGCAGCACGTTGCCGAAAGTCAGGCTGGCGATGAAGAGGAAGGGGGATAAAGTGCGGCGCATAGTCTAACTCCTGGAAACATTCCCGAATCGGCGGCGCGCGCCGGCGCGGGAATGCAGCGCACCGGCCCGGTTGCCACCCGTACATCGCTGATTGGATGTTGATTTATATTAACTTTGACTGCTTGACAATGAAAATGACCGGGATCAAGGATAGTCCAGCGCGCGAATCGCGCTTGCCATTTGGGCAAGCGTGGCACATGATGAAGGCATGAAAACGTCCGCCTACTCCGCCCTGCTGCGCGCCGCGTGCGCCAGCTTCCTTCTGCATGCCGCCAGCGCCTGCGGCAGCGCACCCACGCAAAATGATGCGCCGTCCGCGCCCGGCAATGCCGGCTTGCTGGCGCAAATCCAGGCGGAAGTGGGCACCGCCGCCTGCGATTCCACCCAGCAATGCCAAACCATCGCCATCGGCGCCAAGGCATGCGGCGGCCCCGAGCGTTATCTGGCCTGGTCCAGCAAGGACTATGACGGCAAGAAACTCAAGGCCTTGGCCCAGGCGCAAGCCGAGGCCAGCCGCAAGCAGCAACAGGCGGACGGCATGATGTCGACCTGCTCCATCGTCACGGACCCGGGCGCCACCTGCGAAGCGGGACGCTGCGTGCTGCAAAAGAGTGCCATGGGCGGCAACTCGGCGATGTAAAAAAGCCGCTGGATCAGCGGCTTGCGAGATTTGGCAACAAGTCAGGACTGCAGCTGCAAGGTCTTGATAATTTTGCTTTCCACCTTCTCGCCCGCGCCCGAGGTGGCATTTTTGCTCTCCTTGCGCAGCAACAATAAATGGTCGCCGCTGACGCCATACTGGCGCGTCTCGGCCGTCTTTTGCGTAAAGCTGATGACGACGAAAGCGCGCCCGCTCACGTCAAAGTGGAAATGGCTGGCCAGCGGCGTGCCGTCGGCGGCGATCCACACCTCGATGCCGCCTTCGAACTTCTTCACATACTTGCGGTCTTTCTCCGGCACCTTGTCGAGCGACAAGGTAAAGCTGAGCAGGCGCGCGGGCTTGCCCTTGTAGCTATCGATCTTTTCCCCACTAAACACGGCTTCCTCGATCTCGCGCGACAGGGAATCCGACGCGGACACCATGGAGTGCAACTCCGTCGCCTTCATTTCCCCCAGCGCAAAGCCGATCGGCGTCTTGACCTTCGGGTCCTTCACCCTGGCTCGCTGCTCGGCCTCCACTTTCGCCAGCAAATCCTTGCCGTAAAGCACCTGCAAGCCCGCCGGCCCGCCCTCGACAGTGACAGTGGCCTGGCCGCTATCGTCTTCCGCCGCCTTGCCTTCGCCCTCGCGGCGCCAGCTTTTCGATTCGACCTGTGCCTTGATGGGCATCTGGCCCTGCAGACGCGCCAGCGCCGCATTCAGATCGGCCAGCCCGTCGGCCTGCGCCGTACCGCAAAACAAACTGAACAAGCCCGCAGCCGCCAGGCCCTGCACTCCAATACATCGCTGCATCGCCACATCCCTTCCGGTCATACAAGGATGCCAAAACACCATGTTTTGGCCATCTGTTGCATTTGAACACAGCTAGCTCTGGTCAGGTGGAAAGTCTTTCTGCTATAATTCGCCGCCTTGGCCTGGTAGCTCAGTCGGTAGAGCAGAGGATTGAAAATCCTTGTGTCGGTGGTTCGATTCCGCCCCGGGCCACCAAGAACAAAAAACGCCACCTTCGGGTGGCGTTTTTGTTTGCTGGCGCCGAAAACAATAATGCCGCATGACAATATGACTTAAGTTACAATCATGTAGTTTTATAAATCTCATTTCCATGACGCATTTGCGTATTATTTCAGCGACAAGCTTAATGCAGTTCGGCGATGGTCAATTCAATCGCGACGCCTTCCGGCAAGTCAGTACCGGGATTGCCGCTGCAGCGCATGCTCCTTCATCCAGAAGAGCGATGGCAGCTTGTGGGCAGCAGGCTTCTGCGACTTGGGGGGACGGCAAATATACGCGCCCCATTCTCACGCCGGAACCCGTGACGCTGTAATTTTCCATACCGCTCATCTACATCACCGTCCTGGATCTGAAACAAGCAGTATTGCTTGAAACATATAAGTTATATCAAAGGCCTGGCTCTGGCACAGCCATGGCCGTTTCAAGGTGGCGCCAGCACAGGCGTCACTTAACAATTGAAAATGGATAAATTCGATGAAGACTCTGGCAATTGTATTTAGCTCGTGTATGCTCGTTGCATGCGGTGGCGGTGGTGGCGACTCGTCACCGGCCCCTACTGCCCAGGCAGATTTAACCGTCAACGGTACTGCCGCAACGGGGAGGGCCATTGCCGGCGCCATGATTACTGCCAAATGCCAGACGGGTACAGGCAACGCCACGACGCTGGCCGACGGCAACTACAGCCTTGTCGCTGCCGGCGGCAAACTACCGTGCCTGCTCCAGATCACCGATCCGGCAGATGGCTCAAAATTGCACACGCTCGTGCTGGGAGGCGGCAGCGCCGCCACTGCCAACATCACGCCACTGACCGAAATGCTGACGGCGCGGCTATTGGGGCATGAACCCGCAGTCTTCTTTGCCGCTTTTGACCCCGCTATTGCTGGCAACAAAATCACTACCGCTGCGGTGAAGGCAGCGCAAACCGACGTGGCTACGGTATTGGCTGGCGTAGTCGATACGAAACCGCTCGCTGATTTCCTTGCCACGCCCTTGAAAGCGGCGACGCAAGGCAACCCGGCCGGCGGCGATGCACAGGACAGGCTTCTGGATGCGCTCAGAGTAAAAATCAATGCCGCCCAACTTACCCAGATCGTGGCCGCGCTGGCCAAGATCTCCAATACAGACACCATCAAGCAAGTCATCGCCGATACTGCGGCAGTTCCCCCGGTCGCCCAAGCTGGACCTGCACAAAGCGTAATGACGGGCACTGTCGTCACGCTCGATGGCAGCGCCAGCTTGGCGGCTGCAGGGCGCACGCTCAGCTATGCATGGACCCTGCAATCCAGACCGGCAGGCAGTACGGCAAGCCTGTCGTCGCCGACCTCCGCCAGACCCACTTTTACGGCGGATGTAGCTGGCACCTATGTTGCCAGCGTCATCGTCAACGACGGCAAGGTCAGCAGCAACGCCGCGGCGGTCAGCATTACAGCCAGTGTAGCCAATGCGGCGCCGGTTGCGAACGCAGGCTACGCGCAAAATGTCTTGTCCGGCAGCGTGGTGGAACTTGATGGCAGGGCCAGCTCGGATGCGAATGGCGATGTCTTGACGTTTGCCTGGAAACTGACGGAAAAACCGGCGAACAGTACGGCCACCTTGTCCTCTGTCAACTCGGCCAGGACCACCTTTACCGCCGATGCCTCCGGCTTGTATGTCGCCAAACTCACCGTCAACGATGGCAAAGCGAGCAGTGCGGATGCGACGGTCACTGTCAGCGCCAGCGCCGTCGACACGTCGGGTCCCTCCGTGTCAGCCATCAACGTCAACCCCGCCACCGTCGACGTCTCGCAGGCAAGCCAACTGGTGACGGCCACGGTGACCGTGACGGATGCCACCGGAGTCAATCTCAACGCCTTGCCCCACCCTTATTGGTACGGCATCGCCGATATCGGCGGCACCCGCATCGATAGCAAATGGGTACTGGCATCCGGCGACGCGAAGCATGCCACCTTCAGTTCGACGGTGACGATCCCCGCAGGCGCCAAAGCGGGCGCATGGCTGGTTGGTGCAACATCTTTCAGGGACGTATTGGGCTATACAAGTACCAATGGCGGCTACAGCCAGAGTTTCACCGTGCAAAACGATGGACTCAGCGACACGTCCGGCCCCGCCGTGTCAGCCATCACCGTCAATCCCGCCACCGTCGACGTCTCGCAGGCAAGCCAATTGGTGACGGCCACGGTGACCGTGACGGATGCCACCGGAGTCAATCTCAACGCCTTGCCCCACCCTTATTGGTACTGCATCGACGATATCGGCGGCACCCGCATCGACAGCAAATGGGTACTGGCATCCGGCGACGCGAAGCATGCCACCTTCAGTTCGACGGTGACGATCCCCGCAGGCGCCAAAGCGGGCGCATGGCTGGTTGGTGCAACATCTTTCAGGGATGTATTGGGCTATACAAGTACCAATGGCGGCTACAGCCAGAGTTTCAACGTGCAAAACGATGGACTCAGCGACACGTCCGGCCCCGCCGTGTCGGCCATCACCGTCAATCCCGCCACCGTCGACGTCTCGCAGGCAAGCCAACTGGTGACGGCCACGGTGACCGTGACGGATGCCACCGGAGTCAATCTCAGCGCCTTGCCCCACCCTTATTGGTACAACATCGCCGATATCGACGGCACCCGCATCGATAGCAAATGGGTGCTGGCATCCGGCGACGCGAAGCATGCCACCTTCAGTTCGACGGTGACGATCCCCGCAGGCGCCAAAGCAGGCGCATGGCTGGTCGGTGCGACATCTTTCAGGGACGTATTGGGCTATACGAGTACGAATGGCGGCTACAGCCAGAGTTTCACCGTCAAATAAGCGTGCCAGGCAGCGCCAGACCCTAAGTCGCGGTGCTGCCGATCCAGTCTGCACGACCACAGCCAGCCTCCGGGTTGGCTTTTTTGTTTTCGCCTGCAAACAACGTCAGGCCATCCATCGCCAGCTATGTACGCAAACGTACGGACTGCGGCCGCGCAAGAGCCCATGCTGCAGGCAGACCACCACTTCCCCTCCCGCCGCCAGCGCCCTGCGCGACACGGCAGACGGGGCGGCTGGTCAGCTCTCCCCGCCACACCGCCATGCGAAACTCGCGCCCGACGCCGTCGAGCCGTTCCGTACATAACGGCACACTGCCAAAGGATGCATCATGAAAACTACCCTGATATTGCTCGCGCTCGCCTCTACCCTCGCCTTGACCGCTTGCCAGCGCGAAACGCCACCCGCGCCCACCGTCGTCCAAGTCGTTCCCGGCCCTGCCGGCGCGCCTGGTCCTGCCGGCGCTACCGGTGCCAAAGGCGCTGAAGCCCCTGCCGGCGCGACCGGTGCCACCGGCGCCACGGGCCAGACCGGCGACAGCGGCATGCAAGGCAACGATGGCGCCAAGGGCGACGCTGGTGTTGCCGGCGATGAAGGCGCCAAGGGCGACACGGGCGCCAAGGGCAAAACAGGCGACACGGTGATTGTCGTTCCGCAACGCTAATACGCCTCACGCCAGACAGCACAACGCCAACCCTTGCGGTTGGCGTTGTGCGTATGCGCTGTACCGCACAGTAACATCGGCCGCATCGGCCTACCCTGTTGTCATTACACAGGGAGATATCGCATGCTGACGATCATACTGATGCTGGCCCTGCTGGGCCTGGCTTTACTGTTTGCGCCCGGCCCCGTGCGCCGCGCCTTGCTTGCGCCACGACTGCTGGCCTTATTCAAACGCATCTTGCCGACCATGTCCGACACGGAGCGCGACGCCCTCGAGGCGGGTACCACGTGGTGGGATGCGGATCTGTTTTCCGGCCGGCCCGACTGGCCCAAGCTGCTGGCGTATGGACGCGCCTCGCTCACGGCCGAGGAACGCCACTTTCTGGATCACGACGTCGAACACCTGTGCGAGCTGGTCGACGACTGGGAAACGCAGCAGCAACTCGACTTGCCACCGCAAGCCTGGGCCTATATGAAAAGCCAGGGCTTCCTCGGCATGATCATCCCCAAGCAATACGGCGGCAAGCAGTTCTCCGCCTATATGCATTCGCAAGTGGTGATGAAGCTATCGAGCCGCTGCTCGGCGCTGGCCGTGACCGTAATGGTGCCCAATTCGCTGGGACCGGCCGAACTGTTACTGCACTACGGCACCGAAGAACAGAAAGATTACTACCTGCCGCGCCTGGCCGCCGGCACCGAGATTCCCTGCTTTGCACTCACCAGCCCGTATGCGGGTTCCGACGCGGCCGCCATTCCCGACCTGGGCGTCGTCTGCATGGGCATGCACGAGGGCCGCGCCACCGTGGGCTTCCGCCTCAGCTGGAACAAGCGCTATATCACCCTGGCGCCCGTGGCAACCTTGCTGGGGCTGGCATTCCAGACCAGCGACCCCGAACATTTGCTCTCCGACAACGATGCACCGGGCATCACTTGCGCCCTGATCCCCGCCAGCCACGACGGCGTGGTGATCGGCCGGCGCCACCACCCCTTGAACGCCGCCTTCCAGAACGGCCCCACGTCCGGCAACGATGTCTTCATCCCCATCGACTGGGTCATCGGCGGCCAGGCGCAAGTGGGCAAGGGATGGCGCATGCTGATGGAGTGCCTGGCGGCCGGGCGCGCCATTTCGCTGCCCTCGTCCAGCGTGGGCATGGGCAAGATGGCCGTGCGCGGCACCGGCGCGTATGCGGCCGTACGGCGCCAGTTCAACATGCCGATCGGCAAATTCGAGGGCGTGCAGGAAGCGCTGGCCCGCATGGGCGCCAACCTGTACCTGATGGACGCGGCCCGCACCCTGGCCGCGCACGCCGTCGACCTGGGCGAGAAGCCGGCCGTCATTTCCGCCATCGTCAAATACCACGTCACGGAACGGGGACGCGCACTCGTCAACGACGGCATGGATATTCTTGGCGGCAAGGGCATCTGCGTGGGTCCGAACAATTTCCTCGCCAGCGCCTACCAGCAAATCCCCATCGCCATCACCGTCGAAGGGGCCAACATCCTCACGCGCAGCCTGATCATCTTCGGCCAGGGCGCCATCCGCGCGCATCCGTATGTACTCAGGGAAATGGCTGCCGTCGGCGAAAGCGACGGCCGCAAAGCCTTGCGCGATTTCGATGCGGCCTTCTTCGGCCACGTGGGCTTTGTGCTGGGCAACCTGGCACGGGGGCTGTGGTACGGGCTGGGCGGCGCGCGCCTGGCGGCCGTGCCCGACGCCGGCGCGCCCGCACTGGCGCCCTACTACCGCGCCCTGACGCGGCTGTCGACGGCGTTTGCCGTCATGACGGATATGTCGATGTTCGTGCTCGGTGGCGAACTCAAGCGCCGCGAGCGGCTGTCCGCCCGGCTGGGCGACGTGCTGGCGCAGCTGTATCTGGCGTCGTCCGTGCTGAAGCGCTACGAGGACGATGGCCGTCCCGAGGCCGACCTGCCCTATGTGCACTGGGCGCTGCAGGATGGGCTGGTCAAGGCGCAGCAGGGTTTGACGGGCGTGCTCGACAATTTCCCCGCGCGCGTGCTGGCCGTGCTGCTGCGCACCTTGCTGTTCCCGTTTGGCCTGCCTCACCGTCCACCGTCCGATGAGCTGGGCAGCGAAGTGGCGCTGGCCCTGCAAACGCCGGGCGCCGACCGCGAACGCCTGCTGGCCGACGGCCATGTCGCCAGCGAGGGCAGCCACGGCGGCAACCCCGTGGCGTGCGCCGAGCGGGCGCTGGCCCTGCTGCCCGAGGTCCTGCACATCGAAAAACGCCTGAAGGACACGCCCGAAGGCGCGGCCCTGCGGCGCCTGCCGCAAAGCCTGTCCGCCATGCAGCAGTGGCTGGCAACGGCCAAAGCGGCGGGCAACGTCAACTGCCAGGAGCACAATACCTTGCTGGAATATGCGCGTCTGGTCGACGGCTTGATCCAGGTCGACGATTTTGCGCCCGATACGGCGCACCAGGCAGGCGACGGCGCCGCACGCCTTCCAGATGATGCTGGCGAAAGCCGCGCGGCCTAGGCCCGGCGGCCTATACTAAGATTGAACGGGTGCTGTGCCCGTTCCTTGCAGAAAGGAGTCGATCATGACGCGCAAATTCATCGATTGCCGGGAATTCCCCAGCGACACGCATTGCTCGGTGGCCATCTCGGCCGACAGCGAGGAAGAATTATTGGGTATTGCCGTGCAGCACGCGGTCTCGGTACACCATCACCACGACACGCCGGAGCTGCGCCAGCAGCTGCGTCAGCTGTTCAAGGACGGCATGCCGCCCGAACACCTGCCCATGAGCGGCCAGGCCGGCAGCAGCGGCAGCGCTGCGCACACGCACTAGGCGCGCGCCGGTCTTGCCGGTTGGATAGTTCAGGACGCCAGCTTGCGGGCTGGCGTTGTCACGTCCAGGGCCAGCACGAGCGGCACCAGCGCCGCATACACGACGATCACCGACAACCAGACGGCGCCTGGCCAGTACGCCCTGACGCCAAAATAAATGCTGGAAAACACCAGCGGACAGATCACGGACGCCAGGCTCACGGCCGAGGCCAGCACACCCTGGAACTGGCCTTGCCGGTCCTCGGCAACTTGCCGCGTGGCCAGCGACTGCAGGACCGGCGCGCCGATGCCGCCCAGGGCGAACACGGGCATAATGGCGAAGATCATCCAGCTGCGGGTGGCGAAGGCCATGACGACCAGCGCCACGCAGGCGCAGGCCACGCCTGCCAGGATGGTGGCGCGCTCGCCCAACAGTTTCACGGCCGGGCCGGGCAAAAAAGCCTGGGCCAGCGCCTGGCACACGCCAAAGGCGCCCAACGACAGTCCGATCCACAGCCCGCTCCATTCGAACGCATCGTGGCCCCACAGCGCCCAGCAGACGCCATACACTTCGCCGGCCGCGCTGAAGGTAAAGAAGATGGCGGTGATCGGCAGCAAGCCTTTCTGCGAGAACACCCAGCGCAGCGGACGCAAGGGATTCAATGCCGCCAGGTCGATTTTCACACAAGCAGGCTGACGCGATTCGGGCAAGGTGAACCACGCCAGCAGCAGGTTGCAGGCATTTAACACGGCCGCCGCCATGAACGGCAGGCGCAGCCCGTAGTCGCCGAGCGCGCCGCCCAGCACGGGGCCGATGATGAAGCCTGCGCCGAACATGGCGTTGAGCAAGCCGAAACGACGCGCCCGTGTCGCTTCGGGAGAAATGTCGGTGATGTAGGCGGTGGCCACGGAAACGTTGGCACTCGTCAACCCCGCGATGGCGCGCCCCAGCAGCAGCATCCACAAGCTCGGGGCAAAGGCGAGGAACAGATAATTGACGGCCGCGCCCGCCAGCGATAGCAGCAGCACGGGGCGTCGCCCCAGGCGGTCGCTCAGCGCGCCCAGCACGGGCGCAAAAACAAACTGCATCAGCGCATACAGGGCCGTCATGATGCCGATATACGGTGCCACGTTATCGGCATGCGCGACGTCGCGCAGCAGCGCGGGCAGGATGGGGAAGACCAGGCCGATGCCGACGGCGTCGAGGGCGACCGTGGCAAAGATGACAGGCAGCGCCGCCAACGGAACAGGATTTTTCATATACTCGATCTAAATATGTACTCAGTACATAAATAATAAGCTCAGCCTGGGTGCGCCATCAAGCCTTATCTGTACTCAGTACACTTCGTGTATGATCTGGGCAACATGACAATTCCTTCCGACCTCCGCTCCCGCAAACGCCTTGCCACCCGGCAAGCCATCTCGAATGCCGCCACGCGCCTGTTCTTCGTGCGCGGCTTCGAGCAGGTGACGGTGGACGAAATCGCTGCGGCCGCCAGCGTGGGACGCATGACGGTGTTCAACCACTTTCCCCGCAAGGAAGACATGTTCTTCGACCGCGAGGAAGAGGGCCGCGAACTGCTGCGCGCCGTCTTGCGCCAGCGCGATCCCGCAGTGTCTCCCTTGGAAACCCTGCGCCTGCTGGCGCACCGCCTGGTACGGGAGGACAGTCCCTACGTCACGTTTTCCGCCGCCGGCCAGGGTTTCATTGCCACCATCGAGGCCAGCGATACCCTGAAAGCGCGGGCGCGGGCGATCCGCGACGAACTGGCGCAAGTGGTGGCAACGGCGCTGACCGACAGCACGGGGCGCGACGCGCACGATCCCCAGGCCCGGCTGGCGGCCAGCCTGCTGCTGGCCACCTGGAGCACGGCCCTCATCGAAGCGCACAGTGCCTTCGCGCGGCATGGCGACGCGCAGCTGGCCAAGGCCCGCTTCCTGGCCCTCGTGGACCAGGGGCACAACGGCCTTAACGCCGCCATGGCGGGTACGCCTTACATCTGACGCCACGCGGGTCGCATCGGTCCCAATACGTAAATCCTTGACCTTGGGCAAGGCGCCGACGCACCTGCCGGCATAGAATCGCCGGCTTTGCCCCTCGCCCATGCGCCACGCTCCCGAACTCCTCCTGCCTGCCGGTTCCCTGGCCAAGATGCATGCCGCCTTCGACTATGGCGCCGACGCCGTCTACGCGGGCCAGCCGCGCTACAGCTTGCGCGTGCGTAATAACGATTTTTCGACCTTGCAGGCCTTGCAGGAAGGAATCGATGGCGCGCATGCGCGCGGCAAGCAATTCTTTGTCGCCAGCAATATCTTCGCCCATAACGCCAAGCTGAAAACGTATCTGCGCGACATGGAACCGGTGATCGCCATGCGCCCGGACGCCCTGATCATGGCAGACCCGGGCCTGATCATGATGGTGCGCGACAAGTGGCCGGACGTCCCCGTGCACCTGTCCGTGCAGGCGAATGCCGTCAACTGGGCCGACGTGAAATTCTGGCACCGCATGGGCCTGACGCGCGTGATCCTGTCGCGCGAGCTGTCGCTCGACGAGATCGAGGAAATCCGCCAGCGCTGCCCGGAAATGGAACTGGAAGTGTTCGTCCACGGCGCCCTGTGCATCGCCTATTCGGGCCGCTGTTTGCTGTCCGGCTATTTCAACCACCGCGACCCGAACCAGGGCACGTGCACGAATTCCTGCCGCTGGGATTACAAGGTGAAAAATGCGTCCGAAGACGCCAGCGGCGACCTGGGCGGCATGCAGGTCGTGCCGCTGGAATTCCACCAGGCGCTGGCCGAAGCCGACAACAACGCGTTTTCCGCCCTGCACCAGCAGCCGCGCCACCCGCTGGCCGACCAGCCCTATCTGATTGAAGAAGCCCAGCGCCCGGGCCAGCTGATGCCGATCCTCGAAGACGAGCACGGCACCTACATCATGAATTCGAAGGACTTGCGCGCCGTCGAGCACATCGAGCGCCTGGTGAAGATCGGCGTCGACTCGCTGAAGGTCGAGGGCCGCACCAAGTCGCTGTACTACGCGGCGCGCACGGCGCAAGTCTACCGCCAGGCCATCGACGACGCCGTCGCGGGCCGCCCCTTCGACATGGCTCTCTTGGGCCAGCTGCAAGGCCTGGCCAACCGCGGCTACACGGACGGTTTTTATCAACGCCACCACACGCAGGCGCACCAGAATTACATGCGCGGCGCGTCCGAGGCGGACCGCAGCCAGTACGTGGGCGACGTGCTGGGCGTGACGGACGGCTGGGCCAGGGTGGACGTGAAAAACCGCTTCGCCGTGGGCGACCGCATCGAGGCCGTGCATCCGGGCGGCAACCGCGACTTCACCATTACCCGCATGCTCAGCGATGACGGCAACGAGATCCAGGTGGCACCCGGCAGCGGCCACTTCGTGCGCATCGAACTCGACGCAGCCCTCGACAAGGCCTTGCTGGCGCGCTATTTGTAACCGCCAGTCTGGCGGCGGCAGCGGCAAACCAGTCCGCAAGTGTTTGATTTGACAAGTAAAAATCCGCGTATCCGCGCCTAAACAGTTTGTTTAGGCTTCAACATTGCTATACGATACGGCCACCCTGCGCCCGGGGGCCTGATCGGCATCCCGGGCGTCCCTGACACGTTCACCGGAATCCCCGATGCCACCTGCCACTCCCGCCCTGATCACCAATGACGCCGTCGTCCTCGGCCTGCTCGCCATGACCCTGGGGGCCGTCTTCTGGACCGCCTCCCGCCAGAATGGCTTCTGGAAAAAGTTCTACACGTATATCCCGTCGTTGCTGATGTGCTACCTGATCCCTGCGCTGCTCAACACGTTTGGCGTCATCGATGGCAACGCCTCCGGCCTGTACGCCGTGGCGCGCGACTACCTGCTGCCCAGCGCGCTGGTCCTGCTGTGCGTGGCCATCGACTTCGGCGGCATCCTGCGCCTTGGGCCCAAGGCCATCATCATGTTCTTGACCGGCACCCTGGGCGTGATGCTGGGCGCCCTCGTCTCGTTCGAAGCCTTGCGCCTGATCCACCCGGAAACGGTGGCGGGCGACACCTGGCGCGGCATGACGACCGTCGCCGGCTCGTGGATAGGCGGCGGCGCCAACCAGGCGGCCATGAAGGAAGTGTTTGAAGTGGACGCCACCCTGTTCGGCCAGTTCGTCGCCGTCGACGTGCTGGTGGCCAACGTGTGGACGGCCGTGCTGCTGTTCCTGGCCGGCCGCGCGGGCGCCTTCGACCGCTGGACGGGCGCCGACTTGTCCGCCATCAATGCGCTCAAGGACAGCATCGAAAGCTACCGCGCCCAGCACGCGCGCATCGCCAACCTGACCGACATCATGATCATCCTCGGCGTGGGCCTGGGCGTGACGGGCCTGTCGCACTTCCTGGCCGGCCCCATCATCAGCTGGATCGCTACCTTGCCCGCCGCCTGGCGCTTGCAGGATTACAGCCTGACGTCGAACTTCTTCTGGATCGTCGTGCTCGCCACCACCTTCGGCCTGCTGCTCAGTTTTACCAAGGCGCGCAGCCTGGAAGGCGCGGGCGCCTCGACCATCGGCTCGGCCATGCTGTACGTGCTGGTGGCCACCATCGGCATGCACATGGACTTGAAAGCCCTGTTCGACAAGCCGTTTTTGTTCCTGCTGGGCCTGATCTGGATCGCCGTGCATGGCGGCCTGATGCTGCTCGTCGCCAAGCTGATCCGCGCGCCCCTGTTCTTCATGGCCGTGGGCTCGCAAGCGAACATCGGCGGCGCCGCCTCGGCCCCCGTCATCGCCAGCGCCTTCCACCCGTCGCTGGCGCCCGTCGGCGTTCTGCTGGCCGTGCTCGGCTACGCGCTGGGCACCTACGGCGCCTACATCACCGGGCTGATCTTGCGCGGCATGGCGGGGTGATGCCTGTCCAGGCCTGACCAGGCCGCCTGCCAACAACAACGCCAGCCTTCGGGCTGGCGTTGTCGTTTACGCGTCGCATCGGCCGCAGCGCTTGAAAACGCCCCAGAATGTAGCAGAAACCCCTCAAAACCAAATTTCCGCACCATTTTTGTGCGAAATCTGCGATGATAGTTGCCCAAATAACCGTTTACCTCCATGGAATTCTGATGAAATACGCATCTGCTCACGAGTATGTCCAGCATGTCGCCGCACGCAATCCAGGTCAGCCCGAGTTTCTGCAAGCCGTCACCGAAGTCATGGAAAGCTTGTGGCCATTCCTGGAACAGCACCCGAAATACGCGGAACAAGGCTTGCTGGAACGCTTGATCGAGCCCGAGCGCGTGGTGATGTTCCGCGTGTCGTGGGTCGATGACCATGGGCAAGTGCAAGTCAATCGCGGCTACCGCATCCAGCACAGCATGGCCATCGGGCCGTACAAGGGGGGCATCCGCTTCCACCCGTCCGTCACCCTGTCCGTGCTGAAATTCCTCGCCTTCGAACAGACGTTCAAGAATGCGCTGACGACCTTGCCGATGGGCGGCGGCAAGGGCGGCGCCGATTTCGATCCGAAGGGCAAGAGCCCGGGCGAAGTGATGCGCTTCTGCCAGGCGTTTGTCAGCGAACTCTTCCGCCACGTGGGCTCGGACACGGACGTGCCGGCCGGCGACATCGGCGTGGGCGGGCGTGAAGTGGGCTATATGGCCGGCATGATGAAAAAACTCAGCAACCGCGCCGACTGCGTGTTCACGGGCAAGGGCGCCAGCTTCGGCGGCTCGCTGATGCGTCCGGAAGCGACGGGCTATGGCACCGTGTATTTTGCGCAGGAAATGCTGAAAACGCGGGGCCGCTCGTTCGAAGGCATGCGCGTGTCCGTGTCCGGCTCGGGCAACGTGGCGCAGTACGCAGTCGAGAAAGCCATGGCCATGGGCGCGAAAGTCATCACCGTCTCCGATTCGAGCGGCACCGTCATCGACGAGGAAGGCTTTACGCCGGAAAAGCTGGCCATCCTGATGGAAATCAAGAACCATCTGTATGGCCGCGTCAGCGACTACGCCGCGCGCACGGGCGTGCGCTTCGAAGCGGGCGTGTCGCCATGGCATGTGCCGGTCGACATCGCCCTGCCCTGCGCCACGCAAAATGAACTGGACATCGCCGATGCGCGCACCTTGATCGCCAATGGCGTGCAATGCGTGGCCGAAGGCGCCAACATGCCCACCACCATCGAAGCGGCCAAGGCGCTCGAAGCGGCCGGCGTGCTGTACGCGCCGGGCAAGGCCAGCAATGCGGGCGGCGTGGCCACATCCGGCCTGGAAATGAGCCAGAACGCGGCCCGCATATCGTGGCCGCGCGAGGAAGTCGACGCGCGTTTGCTGCAGATCATGCAGGGCATCCACGCCGCATGCAAGCAATACGGCACGCGCCCTGATGGCACGGTCAGCTATGTCGATGGCGCCAACATCGCCGGCTTCGTCAAAGTGGCCGATGCGATGCTGGCGCAGGGAGTGATTTAACGCGCCTGGGGTCAGACCCGACGGGTCTGACCCCAACAGTGTTCGCCGACACCGCCGCAAGCGTCAACAATGTTGTCGGATTACGCGCGGCGTTGCCGCGCTAATCCGACCTACAACATTTCAGGCTTCATCAGGCTCTTGCGGCTGATCGTCCGGCCCGACACCATGAACTCGCCGTTGCCCCGGTAGTGCAGGGTTTCAGGCAGCTTGGGCGAGGTGGCGACGTGGGCTTTCACGCACTCGAAAATGAAAAAGCCGCCTTTCGGATTGCCCGCTACCTGGGCCAGCTTGCATTCGAAGTTGGCGTAGCATTCGGCGATCAGCGGCGCGCCCACCTGCTCGGCCGGCTGCGGCGTCAGGCCGAAGGCCGTGAACTTGTCCGTGTCTTCGCCGCTGCAATTGCCGATGGCGACCACCTGGTCGACCATGTCGGCCGTGGGCAGGTTGATCACGCACTCCATGCTGCGCTTGATCATTTCATAGCTGTGATTCGCGTCGGAAATGAAGCAGCCGAGCAAGGATGGCGACAACTCCATCAGCATGTGCCAGGCCATGGTCATGACGTCGCTTTCCCCGTTCCACGTTGAACTGACGAGCACCACCGGCCCCGGTTCGAGGAAGCGCCGGATATCGGCAACGGGATAATCTTCTTTGTGGTAATTTTTCATCTGGTCTCCAGGACGCGGTACGCCGTAGCATAGACCAACGGCGCCTTTGCGGGCGCGCGGCTGGCCGATGGCGGCGCGTCATCCGCGCCGCGATTTGCGCCGTTCATCGCAAATTTCTCCCCGTTGGAGATGTTGCAACATAGAATACACTGATCAACTACTCAAGGAAACCGCCATGCGCCCTCTGTTCCTGTTGTCAGTCCTGTCCCTCGCCTGGCTCTCGCCCCTCGCGCATGCCGACGAGCAAACGCGCACGGTAGCCGCCTTCAACGCCATCGACATTCGCGGCCCCATCAGCATCGAAGTGGAATCGGGCAAGGAACAAAGCCTGCTGCTGCGCGGCGACCAGAAATTCCTCAGCGGCGTCATCACGGAAGTGGTCGACGGCGAACTGAAAATTTCCATGAAGGATAAAGATATCAAGAAGACCGAGGGCGACCCGCGCATCATCATCACCATGCCCACCTTGCGCAAGCTGATCGCGGAAGGCGCGGGCGAGAAGATATTGACCAAGCTCAATGGCCCCCGGGTCGACATCAGCTACAAGGGCGCGGGCCGCCTGGCCGCCGATGGCCAGGTCGACTGGCTGCGCCTGAAGGCGCAAGGCGTGGGCGAAGTCGATACGAAAGCCTTGCTGGCGAAAAACGTCGATGTGAATTTCGAAGGCATCGGCTCCGTCAAGGTGTATTCCTCGGGCGAACTGAACGCCGTGGTGCGCGGCATGGGCGAACTGACGTATTACGGCAAGCCGAAGATCGTGCACAAATCGATCGCCGGCATCGGCAGCGTCAACGCAGCCAAGTAAGATTTTTCCATAAAAAAAGGCCATCAGGCCAGGGGAGACCGCATGACCGCAACACCCGATACCCAAGATACCGACGCGCCGCTGGTGCTGCGCGAGGAGCACGATGGCCTCGTCACCCTGCGCCTGAACCGCCCTCTGCAATTCAACGCCCTGTCGGAAGCCATGCTGGCCGCGTTGCAGCAAGCATTCGACGCCATCGCGCAACAGCCGCACGTGCGCTGCGTGGTGCTGGCCGCCGAAGGCAAGGCCTTTTGCGCGGGCCACGACTTGCGCCAGATGCAGGCCACGCGCCAGCTTGCGTATTATCAAACCCTGTTCGCGCAATGCTCGCGCGTGATGCAAGCGATCCAGGCCTTGCCCGTGCCCGTGATTGCCCGCGTGCACGGCATCGCCACGGCGGCCGGCTGCCAGCTGGTCGCCAGCTGTGATCTGGCCGTGGCGGGCGCCTCGGCCCGCTTTGCCGTCTCCGGCATCAACGTGGGCCTGTTCTGCGCCACGCCGTCCGTCGCCCTGTCGCGCAATGTCTCGCCCAAGCGGGCCTTCGACATGCTGGTGACGGGCCGTTTCATCGACGCCGACACGGCTGCCGACTGGGGCCTGGTCAATGAAACGGTGGCCGATGCGGCGCTCGACGAGGCCGTGGCGCGCCTGGCGCAGCAGATCATGGCGAAAAGCCCGACAGCCATCCGCTACGGCAAGGCCATGTTCTACCGGCAGCGCCAGCTGCCGCTGGACGACGCGTATGCGTATGCGGGCGACGTGATGGCGCGCAACATGATGGAAGAGGATGCGGAAGAAGGCGTTACCGCCTTCCTTGAAAAACGGCCGCCCGGCTGGGCGACCGTCAGGTAGCTTAGCGCTGTTCTTTCATCTGCTGCTGGACAGAAAGACTCAAGGTCCCCAGGTCTTCCTTGCCCAGCAGCGGCAATTGCGCCAGCAGCTGCATCAGGGCGGAACTGCCCGTCACGTCCAGCTCGGACGACTGCACCAGCACCGTGCCGGCACCCGTGAAGTCGATCTGCTTTTCCTCCCCCGATAAACTGAAACCCGTGAGCGCGCCGGCGGCCGAGGCCCAGCCCTGCACGTGGGCGTAATCGTAGTGATACGAGGGGCTGGGACAGTCGGCCCAGCCCAGCACGGCCTGCTCGTCCACGCGGCACGGCAACTCGAGGAAATGCACGGGGCCGTTTGACGAGGCGATGACTTTACCAGTGCCGATCATGGTGAGATAACCGGGCAAGGTCGATTCCTGGCAAATCACATCCTTGGTAAAACCCAGCAGGTTTTTCGCGCGGATGGTCATGTTGGCGTTGTCCAGGTCGTAGCACGCCAGGTCGTTGCCGTTGTCGCCCAAAATCAATTGGCCCTGCCCTTGCGCCACGACAAAGTGGTGGATGTATTTCGGCGCATTGAAAGCGTTGCGCACGATCAGGTCGAGCACGCTGCTGCCCATGGCTTCGAAGCGCAGCTCGCCATAGAAGGCGATCATCTTGCCTTTGCGAATGAATATCTGTTCCTTGACGTCGATGACATATGAAAAACGGTTCAGGTTATCGTTCTTCGGCAAGGTATCGGGATTGTAGATCGTCATGGCTTACCTCTCGCTCGCTTGGATGTAGACCGTGCCCTGGCCCGTGAATTTCACCTGGTACGATTCGCCGGACGCCTGGCCGACGAAGGTTTTCCAGTTCAGGTCCGTGACGATGGTCGAGCTCAGCTGGCCCGTGTGGCCGATATACGCTTGCGGGTCGACAAAGACGGGCACGTCCGGCGTGACGGGCAAGCCGATGGCATTGCCGTCGGACAAAATCGCCACTTCGCCCGTGCCTTGCAAGGTGGTGGTAAACAAGCCCTGGCCCGAGGCCATGCCGCGCACCACCCCCTGCACGCCGCCCTGGTTGCCGAGGAACATGATGCCGGCCGTCAGGCGCGCATCGAAGGCCAGCAGGGAATCGCTTTCCACGTAAAACGTTTCGCCGCGCACGGGCACGATGGTGACGAACAGGCCGCCCTGCGCGTAAAACACGCTGCCCGTGCCGCGTGCCGACATCAGGGCATAGCCCTCGTTCGTGACGGCGCGCATGGCCAGGCTTTGCACGCCCTGGCCGGCCAGGAAGGAGCGGCTGAACGCCACGTCGCCCTGGTAGGACACCATGGCGCCCTTGCGGGCGAACACTTCTTCATTGCCGAGTTTGACCTCAAGCATCTTTTCATTGATTTGCTGATAGACAGGCATCGCGGGTCCTCGCTGACTTAACGTTCGGCGGGCTGGATGAACACCACGCCCTGGCCTGAGAATTTGTGCTGGTACGATTCGCCCGAGCTCTGGCCGATCATCGTGCGCCAGTTGACGTCGAAAACGAATTCCTGGTGAATATCGCCCTTGAAGCCGACGAAGGCGTCCGGGTCCACGCGCAGCGGGTGCGCCGGCGTCACTTCCAGCATGATCAGGTTGCCGCGCGAAATGACGGCCAGGTTGCCGTGGCCTTCGACGGTGGTGGAAAACAGGCCCTGGCCCGAGCTGGCGCCGCGCAAGCCCGCAAAGCTGGTGCCCGTCTTCAGACTCGTGTCGTAGGCCAGCAGGCTGCTGCTTTCGATGGTCAGCTTTTCGCCGGCCAGCGCCATGACGGTGATCTCGGCCGCATTCTGCGCGAAAAACACGGTGCCCGTGCCGGCGGCCTGCATCACCTGCATGCCTTCGTTCGTCACCTTGCGCTTGAGCGCGCCGAACAGGCCCTCGCCGCCGAGCAGGGACTTTTCAAATTTGATGCTGCCCGTATAGGCGACCATCGCGCCGGCTATCGCCAGCACTTTTTCATCCTGCAGGCGCACTTCCAGCAGGCGGTCGGTATTGGTGCGGAAACTGGTCACGCGCGACTCCCCAAGAATGCCAGGGCACAAAGCCATGGCTATCCGACAAGATACCGGGGGCGTTACTGCCATGCAAGTGCTATTCCTCCCGGACGGGGGTGGGCTGTCCAGTCCTAAAATAGGTTGACAGTATTTATTGCTGCACAAACGCCCGATGCACCGCATCGGGCGTTTTGTACTTCAGGGCCATATGTGGTCGTTCCTGGTTGTATATCCGCACCGATTGCGCCACCATTTTGCTCGCCTGTTTCAGGTCCGCCGGCCGATTCAGCAGGAACTCGCCTTTCAGAATGCCGTTGATGCGTTCAGCCAGCGCATTCTGATAGCAGTCATAACCGTCTGTCATGGAGCAAGTCAGTCCATGACGACGATGAATTTCCTGATAGTA